>JBAXFK010000062.1:0-18884 GCA_037139955.1 Rhodospirillales bacterium | reverse complement strand
GTCTTCCCGCCGCACCCGGCGGTAAAGCCATCGCGCTCCAGTTCAACGACAACACCTTGCTTCCCCTTCTGCTTGGCGATCACGATCGGCATTTGGCACGGATCGAGCAAGCCTTGGGGGTCCGGCTGTCCTGCCGCGGTAACCGGGTGGCGATTGCCGGCGAGGCCGATCGCGTGGATATGGCGCAGGGCATGCTGCAAGGCCTTTGGCGCAAGTTGGAACGGGGGGAGAGCGTCGGTCGGCCGGAGATCGAGGCCGCGATCAAACTGGCGGATTCTGAGATCGACCCGCGCCTACCGTTGTCGGACATGCCGGCCATCCGCACCCGGCGCGGCGCCGTCGGTCCCCGGAGCCCTGGGCAATACACCTACATGGAGGCGCTAGCGGCGAACGAGATGGTGTTCGGTGTCGGCCCTGCCGGCACCGGCAAGACGTATTTGGCGGTCGCTCAGGCCGTAGCGATGCTGCTGGCCGGCACGGTCGATCGCATCGTGTTGTCGCGCCCGGCTGTCGAAGCGGGCGAGCGTCTCGGCTTTCTGCCGGGCGACATGAAAGACAAGGTCGATCCGTATCTGCGACCGCTATACGACGCGTTGCACGATATGATGCCCGGCGATCAGGTCACCCGCCGCATCGCTACCGGGGAAATCGAGGTCGCACCGCTTGCATTCATGCGCGGCCGCACGCTGGCGCATTGCTATGCCATCCTCGATGAGGCGCAGAACACCACTGCCGCGCAGATGAAGATGTTCCTGACCCGCATGGGCGAGGGCACGCGGATGGTGATTACCGGCGATTTGTCGCAGGTCGATTTACCGCCCGGTACCCCGTCGGGCCTGCGCGATGCGTTGGACACGGTCGAAGGCGTGCAAGGCATCGGCGTCGTCCGCTTTACCGCACGCGATGTCGTGCGCCACCCCATGGTCGCCCGTATCGTGGAGGCGTATGAACAACGCGCCGCCGCCGAGGGCGACACGCGACGGGAAGCCCGCCGCATGAACGAGCAGAGACATGGATCCAGGGGACAGTAGCGACCCCGCGCAAGCGGGGAACGAAGACGCCGTGACGGTCATCGTCGCCGAGCAAGCTTGGCATCGATATGTGCCGCGCGTGGAGGCTTTGGTTGCGCGCGCCGCTGTTGCGGCTGGCGCCGTCGGAACCGTCATTTTGGCGGACGATGCCGTGGTACGGCGTCTGAACGCGTTGCACCGTCGGCGCAATAAACCTACGAATGTGTTGACGTACGAGCATCCCGAGCCGGAGATCATCCTGGCGTTGGGTGTTGTGCGGCGGGAGGCTGCTGCTGCTGGACGCTCGGTCGCGCGGCATCTCGCGCATCTCGTGGTGCATGGCGCGCTGCATTTGCAGGGCCTGGATCATCACCATCCCGGTGAGGCACGCGAGATGGAAATGGCGGAATCCCGCATTTTGCACTCGATCGGCATACCCAACCCCTGGCGACGGGCATGAGCGGGTCGATTCTCGGTCGATTGCGCGTACTGCTGGGCGGAAAGCAACCGGAGCATTCGTTGCGCGAATCGATCGCGGAGCTGGTGCAAGAAGCCGCCGATGCGCAACAGGGACCCGGGGAAATTCCGGAGCTCGACCGACACGAGCGCGCGCTGATCGCCAATGTGCTGCGGCTGCGGGAGACGACTGCCGACGACGTCATGGTACCTCGCGCCGATATCGTCGCCATGCGCGCCGATGTCACGCTGGAACAGGCGATCGATCTGATCCGCGACGACGGGCACTCGCGTTTGCCGGTTTACCGGGAACAGTTGGACGACGCGATCGGCATGATCCACGTGAAGGATGTTTTCGCGTATGTTGGCAAACCGGAAACGTTCACCCTGGAATCGATCCTACGCAAGCCGCTGATGGTCGCGCCGCAGATGCCGGTGTTGGACCTGCTACTGCAAATGCGCCAGCAGCGCATGCATATGGCACTGGTGGTGGACGAATACGGCGGTATCGACGGGCTGATCACCATCGAGGACCTTGTCGAAACGATTACCGGCGACATTTCCGATGAACACGACGACCCCGCCGCCCCGATGGTGACCGAGCGGCCCGATGGATCGCTGGACATCGATGCTCGGCTGCCGGTGGAAGAGTTCGAACTCAAACTGGGTCCAGTGCTGACCGTGGACGAGCGCGACGCCGACATCGATACCGTTGGGGGGCTGGTCTTCACCCTCGCCGGTCGCGTCCCGACGCGGGGCGAGTTGGTTGGCCATCCCTCCGGCATAGAATTCCGCATTCTGGACGCCGATCCTCGCAAAATACGCCGGCTGCGCGTCCGGCGGATGGAAGCTATCGAGGGGTAACCGGGTTCGGTCCGGGACTCCCGCTCGGCGCGGGTTTCTGAAACAGTGGGCGCATAATTGGAAAAGGAGGATGCGCGCATGTCCAACGAACGTAAAACCGCCATCGTGACCGGAGCCGCGAGCGGCATCGGTCGCGCCATGGCCATCGGATTGGCGACCGCCGGAATCGACGTGGTCGCCGTCGATCGCGCGGCACAATCGCTGGCTGCGACCGCCGCGTCGGCGAGCGGACTGGCCGGCAAATTCATCGCCCACCCGGCGGATCTGTCGCAGCCCGATTCGTTCGACGGGATCGTGCAGGCCGCGTTGAGCATTTCCGGGCGGATCGACATCCTGGTGAACAATGCCGGCGTCGGGCAGGCGTCGGTCAAGGCCGATCAGCGCCGCGATCCCATTCGGTTCTGGGAGATTACCCCGGAACAATGGACCCGCTTCCTCGCCGTTAACGCCACGGCACCGATCATGATGGCTCGTGCGGTCCTGCCGCATATGCTGAAGGCCGGTCGGGGGCGGGTGATTACGGTGACGACCAGCCTGGGAACGATGGTGCGGGAAGGTTACCTGCTCTATGGCTCCAGCAAAGCGGCGGCGGAATCGTCGATGGCGGTGCTGGCGGCGGATTTGAAGGGTACTGGGGTGACGGCCAATGTTCTGGTGCCGGGCGGTGTGACCAATACCGCGCTGGTCGGCGATGAGGCCGGGGATCGTGCCAAAATGCTGCAACCCGACATCATGGTGCCACCGCTGCTATGGCTGGCGTCGGATGCGGCCAACGCCGTCAACGGGCGCCGTTTCATCGCGGCCGATTGGGACACCGCTTTGTCGGCCGAACAAGCAGCGGAAAAGGCGGGTGCGCCGGTGGCATGGCTCAGTATTGCGCGGATGCCGATCGAGCCGAAATAGCTTATCCGAGCGCTTTGTCCGGCGGATGGTGCCTTAGCAGATACAGCATCAGCGCCATCGCCGGCAGCGCACCGAACATGCACAGCAAGTAGAAACCGACCCAGCCGACGCTGCCGGCAACGATGCCGGATATGCCGCCCAGTGTGTGGATTGCGAAAGCGGGGACGGACGAAAGCAGCGCGTATTGGGTGGCGGTGAACTGGCGGGAACACAGGCCCGACAGATAGGTCAGGAACGCGGCATCGGCGACTCCTTGGGCAAAGGCCTCGGTCGCAACGGTGCCGTAGAGCACGGTGTGTGCCCCGGCCGAGTAGGCCAGTACGACATACATCGCCATTGCCACGGTCTGCGCCCATCCTGTGATCAACAAGGCGCGCCCGACCCCGATGCGCGCGACCAGCCATCCCCCCAGCGTGATGCCGGCCAGCGTGGCGAATAGCGAAAACGGCCCGATGGCGGCGATGGCGGCGCGGTCGAAGCCAAGGGATCGGTAAAATGGCGCGGTCATGATGCCGGCCATAGCCTCACCGAGTTTGAACAACGCGACGAAGGCCAGGATGGCGACGGCGCCGGGGCGGACGATGAATTCCCAAAGGGGATCGACGATCGCCTCCCGCAACCGGGCGGCGAGACCGGCCGTGACGGCGTGAGCGGTGGCAGTTGCGTCCGGTTCCGGGGCAAGCAGCGTGACCGGAATCCCGATCGACAGCAGCGCGGCGACGCCCAGTAAGGCGGCATGCCAACCGAACATCCCGGTCAGCCCGATAACGCCGGATGTCGCGATCAGCAGTGCGATGCGGTAGCCCCAGACATAGGCGGCCAAAGCGGCACCTTGTTCGCGTTGGGGAAACAATTCGATACGCCAGGCATCCACGACGATGTCCTGGCTGGCGGAGCAGAATGCTACAGCGGCGGCGGCGGCGATGGACCAGGCGGGTGCCCGTATGGGATCCGACAGCGCGAGCAGTATGGCGGCGACGACCAAACTCGGCTGCACGATGGCGAGCCAACCTCGGCGCCGCCCGAATCGTTGAAACCAGGCGGGCGGCATCCGGTCCAGCACGGGCGCCCAGAGGAATTTCAGCGAATAGGCCAGTCCGATATTCGCGGTCAGGCCGATCGTCGCGAGCGACACCCCGTCTTCGGACAACCAGAGCCGGAAGGTGAAGCCGGATAGCGGCAGGGGTAAGCCGGCAGCGAACCCGTATGCCGCCATGAACCAGAGGCGTCGGTCTTTCAGCATTCAGTCCGGCACGTTCGCGTCGCCGCGGCCGAGCGCGCGCTGCATGGAAACGACGTCGACCCAGCGGCCGAATTTAACGCCGACGGCGCGCAGCGTGCCGACCATATGGAAGCCCAGGCTGGCATGGACGCCGATCGAACCGACGTTTTCGGAATCGCCGATCACCGCAATCATCTGCCGCATACCCCGTGCGGTCGCATGCTCGATCAAGGCGGATACCAGGGCTTTGCCAACGCCTTGTCCTCGCACGTCGTCGCGGACGTAGATGCTGTCCTCGACGCAATAGCGATAGGCGGAGCGGTCGCGGAACTGGGTATAGTAGGCATAGCCCAGAACGCCGGTCGCGTCGGCGGCGACCAGCCAGCTCCAGCCGTGCTTAACGACCTTGCGAAATTTGTCGGTCAATTCCTCGACCGAGGGCGGCTCTTCGTCGAAGGTCCCGGTGCCCGTCAGCACATGGTGGGCATAGATGGCCTGCATTTCCGGAATGTCCGCCTCGGTGGCGTTGCGAATGTCCATTGCCGATTCCTCCCCCGCTATCCGAGGCACAGCATGGCCGGCTTGACGCTAGACCGGCAACCCCAGAACGGCAGCGGCGTCGCAGGCAAGCGCCAGCAAGGCCTGGTCCTGGCCTTGCCCGGCAACGAGCGACAAGCCAACCGGGGCGCCGTCGATGTTGCCAACGGGCAAAGTGACCTCGGGCAAGCCGCAGAATCCTGCGATGGCTGTGACGCCCATCGTGCCCTGACGTACGGCGTCCTGCTCCGGCAGACTGGCGGTCAAAAGCGGCGCGGGACAGGGGCTGGTGGGGTAGATCAGTACGGCGCCGCCGGCCAAAATCGGTCGTATGCGGGCTTGCAACAGTCGACGAAAGGCGCGACCGAGTGCGGCATCGGCTGGGTTTGTTGCTTTCGCGGCGGCGAAGCGTTCCGCCACCCCCGGCCCGAAGGCGGGCTGCGTCGTGCCGACCCAAGCACCGAGGGCCGCCCATGCCTCTTCCGCCTGCACCGTACGAAAATGCTGGAACAAGTTGGTCAGCCCCTCGGGTACCAAACGGATACCCACCGCCCGGCCGCGCAGTTGCTCCAATTTCTCTAGCGCGGGTCGCAGCGTATCGGCGACTTCCGGGTTGGCGTTGATCCAGGCTTCCTCCACCCGCAGAAGCGGGCCGTCGGCGCCTTGGCGGTTGGCGGGCAGCAACACGTCGCCCACGCCAGCAAGCAGCGACGCCGATCGGGCAAACCAGCCCGGCGTATCGAGGCTGGGTGCCAGCGGGCATGCGCCGGCGAGGCCGATCGCCCCCGAACTCGGCCGGATGCCGAAAAGGCCGCAATAGCTGGCTGGAATCCGCACCGAGCCGCCGGTGTCCGATCCCAGGGCGAAATCGACGAGGCCGGCAGCGACGGCGGCGGCCGACCCGCAGCTCGACCCGCCGGGAAAGCGATCCGGCGCGGCTGGATTGAACGGTGTGCCCTGCCAGACGTTTTCGCCGGTCAGCCCGTATGCCAGTTCGACCGTTTTGGTCTTGCCCACCATGTGCGCGCCGGCTTGCAGCAGTGACAGCACCACGGGCGCGGTGGCGGTCGCGGTTGGATGGGTGCGAGCCCAGTCGGGGTTGCCGTAGGTTGTGACCGCTCCTGCGACATCGTACAGGTCCTTCACCGCGAAGGTCAGGCCGGACAGCCGCCCGGAGGCGAGCGGGGCATGCTCGAAGCGAGTGCCAGGCACGAAGGCTCCCACAGTGTCGGCGATATCCATGGCGGTTGTGTCCTTGGTGGGCTGACGCGATTGAACCGGTTTCGGCCCATAAGCCCGAAGAGCCGAGCGTGGATCAACCCACCTTCGGTCGGCGCGGTCACGGTGGGCAACACAAAGCCGCGATCGTAAATCTCAAAAATAAAAACAAATCTTGATTTTTTGTGTGTATCTCCGCCATACTCAGAGTTGTGATGCGTTCGCGCAAGCGCGCGGTGGCCAAAGCACACCGACAGCCGATATCATGGTTGTCGTCGCGCTTCTTGTGTCCCATGTGGGGGGCGCCGATGCGCTGGCGTCGCGGCATATAAATCGGGGTGGATCGTCTGTTGTCCGATTTGCCTTTTGAAGGGTTCGCTCGTGGATATTTCTGACGGACATACATCCGGCCAACCTTGGCTGGGCCGGCAGCCCGGCGCCCCGGTCGCGCAGGCCGGCGGCGACGGCGGCGGTGGAGGCAATGGCATGTCCATGGGGGGTGAGACACCGCGCACCGGCCCGATCCATCCGCGTTTGCTCGCGATGATGATGGCGGGGCGTTACTATGGCCTGGAGCTGGACCCCATCGAATTTCGGGGCGAAGGCGGGGAGCCCGTGCCTAGCGCGGCGGCCTTGTCGGCTTGGGCGCAGGCAGCCGGCATGTGGTCCCGCGCGGTTAGGTTGCGGTGGCGCCATCTGATGGGCTTTCAGGACAGCGGACCGGTGGTCCTGCTGTTTACCGACGGTACTGCAGGCCTGCTGACCGGCGCGAATGCCGAGCACAAGATCGTGATGATCCGCGATCCGCGCGCGCCGGAGGCCGATCCCCCGGTACCGGTCGACGAGATGCGTTTGGCGGAAGTTTGGAGCGGCGAGGCAATCTTGCTGCGTGCTCAGCGGGGCCATGCGGATGCGGATCCCCCCTTTACCCTTCGCTGGCTATTCGGCTTGGTGGGACAGGAAAAATCCGCCCTGCGGGACCTGTTCATCTCGTCTATTGCGCTCAGCATGCTGACAATTTTGCCCGCGATGATCGTCATGACGGTCATCGACAAGGTCATAACGCATCATAGCTACTCCACGCTCGCGCTCGTATCGGTAATCCTTGCGATTATGATCCTCTACGAGACCCTGCTCGGTCACGCACGTCGTTTGATTATCCTTGTCGTCGGCGTGCGGGTGGACTCGAAGCTCAACCTGCATGTTTTCAATCGACTCATTCGGTTGCCGCTGGATTATTTCGAGCGACATCCCGCCGGCGAGACGATGTACAAGATCACCCAGGTGCATCAGGTGCGTGAGTTCATCACCGGCAAGCTGCTGGCGACGTTTCTCGACATGATAACGCTCGGGGTGCTCCTGCCGGTTCTATTCTGGCTAAATGCGACCCTGGCTTGGATTGTCATGGTCTGTGCAGCAATGATTATGCTGGTTATCGTCGCCTATTTGCGACCGATCCGGATGACCTTCGCACGGGTCGTCAAAGCGGAAACCGATAAATCGGCCGCGCTGGGTGAGACGATATTCGGGATCAAAACCGTGAAATCGCTCGCGCTCGAACCGCAACGCAAGGCGTTGTGGGACGAACGGGTGGCGGAGGCCGGGAAGTGGCGCCTTGCACTGGGTAAGCTGTCCAACTGGCCGCAGACACTTGTTACCCCCATCGAACGCTTCATGTGGGTCGGGATCGTCATGATCGGTGCCTATATGGCCTTATTGGACGAGACAGGTGCGCAGATCGGCGGTCTATTCGCGTTCATGATGCTGTCGCAGCGCGTCAGTACTCCGCTGGTTGGGTTTGCACGGCTGATGGAAGAATGGGAACAAGTCGGCGGTGCTATGGGGCAGGCGGCCGACGTGCTGAACCGTCCATTGGAAATCGACAATGCCGGCACCGGCGTGCGGCCCAAATTCTCCGGCGCCGTGTCGTTCGAAGATGTGACCTTCACGTATCCCGGCACCAAGCTCCCAGCCCTGAACAAGATATCGTTCGATATTCCGGCCGGCACGATGCTGGGGCTGGTCGGGCGCTCCGGATCGGGGAAATCGACCATTACCCGGTTGTTGCAGGGCATCAACCGCGAATATTCCGGCTTCCTCAAGATCGATGGTGCCGATTTGCGGGCGATTAACCTGCGGCATTTGCGCTCCAGCTTCGGTGTGGTGCTACAAGAAAACTTCCTGTTTCGCGGTTCGATCCGCGAAAACATCCTCGCCGGCCGTCCGGGTTTGACGCTCGACGATGCCATCCGTGCTGCCCGATTGGCCGGCGCGGAGGAATTTATCGAGCGTATGCCGAACGGCTACGACACGTATATCGAGGAAGGATCGCCCAACCTTTCCGGCGGTCAGCGCCAGCGTCTCGCCATCGCCCGCGCCGTTATCACCGACCCGCGCATTCTTATTCTCGACGAAGCGACCAGCGCGCTCGATCCCGAGAGCGAGGCGCTTGTGAACGCCAATCTCCTACGCATCGCACGTGGCCGGACGATGTTTATCGTGTCGCACCGGCTTTCGTCGTTAGTGGATTGCGATCAGATCCTGGTTCTAGACAAAGGCCAGTTGTTGGACGTCGCTCCGCACGATGTCTTGCTCGAACGCTGCTCGGTCTATCGACAGCTCTGGGCGCAGCAGAATCGTCATATGGAAAACCAAGGGGCTCGCAATGCCGCTCTTACCTCGCCCCGCATCTAAAGCGCTTACGACAACGGTTGCCGATCGGGCCGATCCCACACTGCCGATCATTCTGGAGTTCCAGTCGCCTTCGACGGCGATTATCAACACGCCAACCCCGCGTGAGGCCCAGCATATCAGCTGGATGATCGGGACGATGGTTGTCTGCTGCATGGCGGCGGCCTTCTTTATCGAGGTCGATCGCGTCGTTACCACGCCGGGTCGGGTGATCGCGCAACAAGCGACGCTGGTCGTCCAGCCGCTGGAGCTTTCGATCGTCCGCTCGATCGAAGTGCGGGAAGGCGATGCCGTGCACGCGGGCCAAGTGCTGGCACGCCTCGATCCCACCTTTGCCGCCGCCGATCTGGGCGCGTTGGCGACGCAGGTATCCGGGTTGCAAGCGCAGGTTTCGCGGTTGCAGGCCGAACTCGACAATCGGCCGTTCGCGTATTCGGGCCTCGATCCTAGCCTCGCGTTGCAAGCAGCGATTTATGCGCAGCGGAAATCCGAGTTCAGCTTCAAGCTGGAGAACTACCAACAGAAGATGGACAGTCTCTCGGCATCGTCGCGACGCGCCAAATCCGACGCGAGCAGTTATCGGGATCGTCTTGCTTACGCCAAAATGGTCGAGCAGATGCGTAAAGAGCTTGAGCATTTGAACGTCGGCAGCAAGCTCAACACCATCGCCGCGATGGATAGCCGAGCGGAGGTTCAGCGGAATGCGGAGGCTGCCGATCAGGCGGTGATCGGGTCGCAGCGCGATCTGGCGGCCTTGACCGCCGAACGTGACGGCTATGTGCAATCCTGGCATGCCGATATCGCCGAAAAACTGGCCGAGGCGACGGGCAAGCTATCCGACGCTAGGGAATCTTTGAACAAGGCACAGTTGCGTCGCCAGTTGGTCGAGCTGCGGGCCGATCGGGACGCCACGGTGCTCAGCGTCGGGAAAATGTCGATCGGCTCGGTGGTGTCGCCCGGTCAGCAAATGTTTTCGCTGGTGCCGACGGGTGCCCCGCTCGAGGTCGAAGCCAATGTCGCAGCTGGCGAGAGCGGCTATGTTCATGTAGGCGACCCTGTTGCGATCAAGTTCGATACGTTCCCTTACACCCAATACGGTATGGCCCATGGCGTTATCCGGACGGTCAGCGCAGATAGTTTTACGCAACAGGACGAGTCGCGGAATCCGACCGGATCGGCGCCACCGTTGGCCGGGCCGGGAGGGGCCGGTTGGTATCGCACACGAATCACGATGGACAATGTCGATTTGCACGACACGCCGGCCGGATTCCGGTTGATTCCTGGCATGGCGGTGACGGCCGACATTCTGGTGGGTAAGCGGTCCATCATGAAATACCTCATGGGTCGGTTCGCACCGATCGCTCAAGAGGGTATGCGCGAGCCTTGATCGTGCGGCACCTTTATTCCAGGCAGGTTGCATATGGCGCTTTTTGATCGCCTTTCTGCCACGCTCACGTCCTCGGGTGCGCTGCGTCGAGGCTTGAGTCTGCTCGCAGCCGGCGACGCGAAACGGGCCTTTCCGTTATTGGCCCGTGCCGCCCAGGCGGGGCTGAAAGATGCAGAATATCGGGTCGGACGCTGCTATCTGGAAGGTGCGGGGGTCCCGCCGAGCCGTCCGAACGGTATCCGCTGGCTGGAACGGGCGGCGACGCAGGGGCATGTCGAGGCACAGGTTGTGCTTGCGACGCTATTTTTACACGGTCTGGCGGATGGCTTCGGATCGGCTCAGGCATCGGGTGGGGGTTCGCTGTTCGGCGGCGCGGCTCAGGCGGAGCCGGATTTTCCCAACGCCGCGAAATGGGCGCGTAAAGCTGCGGAGGGTGGGTCGGCCGAGGGGCAAGCTGTGCTGGCCTACATCCTCGGGTCGGGACCGGAAGCCCTGCGCAATGTCCCCGAAGCGGATCGTTGGTACAAGCAGTCCGCTGCCGGCGATTGCCCGCAAGGGCATTTGGGGCACGCCTTGGCTTTGGCCCGCGATACGGCGGCGCCCGAGGTGCAGGAACAGGTGGTGCATCATTTGCGCCGAGCCGCCGAGCAAGGCTTGGCGACGGCGCTGTATCTTTACGCGATGCTGTCCGATCGGGGTGTGGCGGTGCCGCACGACCCTGCGCAAGCAACCGAATTTTACCGGCAGGCGGCAGTCAAAGGTCATCGGGGCGCGCAGGCGAAATGGGGGTTTGCCCTCGCGAAGGGTATAGGCGTTCCGGCAAATGCGCTCGAGGGCGAGTCGTGGTTGCGGCGGGCCGCGCTGGCGGGCGATGCCGAAGCAGCGGCGGTGGTTGGCGATTTGTATGCGACGGGCGGTGCGTTACCCCCCAACTTCGCCGAAGCTGCGATGTGGTTTCGCCGCGCTGCCGAAACCGGCCATCGCGGTGCGTCCCGAGCGTTGGGGATGCTGTACCTGACGGGCGCCGGAGTTGTGCGGGATCAGGCGGAGGCCGCGAAATGGCTGCGCGTCTCGGCGGAAGGCGGCGATCGCTCCGCCCATGTGGATCTCGGCAATTTGTTGCTGCGTGGCGAGGGGGACGAGCAGGATTCTGTGCGTACCCGTACCTGGTTCGAACAAGCCGCCGCTGCCGGCGATCCCGTGGCCGCGTTTAACTACGGTGTCTGTCTGGCCGAAGGTGTGGGGATCGAAAAAGACGAACGCAAGGCGACCGAATGGCTGCGCAAAGCGGCGGATACCGTCGTCAACGCCCAGTACTGGCTCGGTCGCATGCTGGTCGAGGGGCGTGGCATCGACCAAAATATGGAAGAGGGACGGGCCTGGATCGAACGTGCCGCCGATGTCGGCATGACCGAGGCCCTGACATTGCTAGGCGATCTCATGCTCACCGGCCGGGGCGGTCCCAGGGACCATCCGGGCGCATTGGCAAAATTCCAAGCCGCAGCCGACGTTGGACATGTCGGGGCGATGTTCGCGGTCGCTGCGATGCACGGTGGTAGCCACGAGGTGCCGACCGACCGTGTCGAAGCGCAGAAATGGTTCCGTGCGGCCGCCGAACGCGGCCACGCGCACGCGCAGATGATGCTCGGGCGCTATTTGTCGCGCAATCTGGCGGGTGAGTTGGATATCGATATGGCTCGAATCTGGTTCGAACGCGCGATCGCGCAGGGGCTGGAGGATGCTCAAGCCGATCTTGCGGCGCTCCCGGCGGAAGTCGGCGTCTGAAAGCCCCGCGACCGCATGTCCCGGATGGGATAACCGGTGCCGAAACTTCCACCGCTTCCTTGGCGTGCGCGGCGCGGGAACGCGGCTTGGCAGCACTCTTGGCGGGCGATCGCTCCATGGCGGTTCGATGGCTGGAGCGGGCGCACCGCTTGGTGCCGTCCGATCCCAATATCGCGTTGATGCTTGGGACTGCCTGCCTCGGTCTGGAAGATGCGCGTGCGGCGGATTTGTTTCGCGCCGTGTTGCTGCGATCCGACGTGCGAGAAGCCAGCATGGGTTTGGCCAGCGCCTGCCTTCGATTGGGGGATCTGGATGCGGCAGCCGCTGCGCTTGCCGAGGTATCGCGTCGTTATGCTCCGGTGCCGAGCATGGAACAGACGGCCGAGTCGATCGTCGCGGCCTCGGGGGCGCCGGGTTGGTGCGGTTTGCTGGCAACGGGCGAAATCGTGGTCCGCGTCGCGCCGGGCATTCGGGCGGAGGCGCGTTACGGCGGCCGTAAGGTATCGCGAAAGCTGCCGTCAAAATGCTGGACAGAGCACGGGCTGCTGACTGTCATGGCGGGTGCCCGGCATTTGCTGGGGAGCCCGATCGACGTCGCGGCGATCGGGCATGTCGTTGGGTGCGTGGAATCGCTGGATGGCGGAATTGCGGGGTGGGCTTGGCTTCCCGGCGTACCGGAGCTCTGCCCGATGTTGACCGTGCGGGATGCGGACGGCGCGGTGGTCATGCGGGTGACTGCGACCGACGACGGCATTGCGGTTCCCGAGGACGGCGGCTTGTCCCGACCGCGCGGCTTTCGCATTGTCGCGGCGCGGCTGGCGGGCAAAAGCGGACCGTTTCGCATCGTCGGGCGCGATGGCGCCGATCTACTCGGTAGCCCCCTCGATCCCGCATCGTTCGATCGGATCGTGCCGAAGTCGGTCGCCGCGTCGGTGCCGGTCAGAGCGACGCAAACGGTCGAAATGCCGCGCGATGCAGATGTCGTCATACCCGTGCATGGCGATGCGGCGACTGCTCTGGCGTGCCTGGACAGTGTGTTGGCATGCGATATCGACCCGATCGTAGTCGACGATGCGTCGCGCGATCCCGTGCTAATCGAGGCTCTGGATCGCTTGTCCAAGGCGAGCCGCATCCGCTTGTTGCGACACAACCGGCGCATGGGGTTTCCAGCGAGTGCGAACGCAGGTATCGCGGCGTGCGGGGATCGCGACGTTGTCCTTCTGAACAGCGATACTTTGGTCCCGCCGGGGTGGTTGGACCGGATGCGCAACGCAGCCTATAGCGCAGCGAACATCGGTACCGTCACGCCGTTTTCCAACAATGCCAGCATTGTGACCTATCCGGTGCCGAGCGAAGGCATGCCCATGCCGGACCGACCCGCAACGATCGCGCTGGATTGCATGGCGCAGCGGGCGAACGGCGCCGACACGGTCGATATTCCGGTCGGTGTCGGCTTCTGTCTCTACATCAAGCGGTCTTGCCTCGACGAAATCGGCTTGTTGCGCGCGGATATCTTTGCCCAAGGCTACGGGGAGGAGAACGATTTCTGCTTGCGGGCGCGCGGTCGGGGCTGGCGTCATGTGGCGTTGCCCGGCCTGTTTGTCGCACACCGTGGCGGTGCGAGTTTCCGCGCGGCTAGCAGCCATTTACGACGGCGCAATGAACCGATCTTGAACCGTCTGCATCCCGGTTATGCCGCGCAGATCGCTACTTTCCTGGCGGCCGATCCCTTGGCTGTGGCGCGCAAACGCCTCGATATCGCGCGTTGGCGCGCGGCCGATTCGGCTTCGGGACCGTCCGCGATTCTGATTTCCCATGCGGATGGCGGCGGGGTGGAACAGCAGTTGCAGGTCGCCGCGACACAGTGCCGCGCGGCCGGTGTGCGTCCAATCGTCCTGCGTCCTGGCATATCGGAAAGTGGGCAAGACAGTGTCGTGGTCGGCGATGGCCCAGAGGGCGGGTTTCCGAATCTGCGCTATCGCTTGCCGGAGGAGATGGCGGGGTTGTCGCGCCTGTTGCGGGCATCGGGTCCCGCCTGGATCGAGGTCCATCACCTGCTGAACCATCCGCCCGCGCTTTACGGTGCAATTCGGCGTTTAGGCATACCCTACGATGTCTTCGTCCACGACTACATCTGGATTTGTCCCCGTATTTCTCTGATGGGACCGGAGGGGCGGTATTGCGGCGAGCCGGATTTGGCGGGATGCGGTGCATGTTTGGCACGGGCGGGGCGCCTCATCGACGAGAAGATCGGAGTGCGCGCCTTACGCCGCCGGTCCGCCGCGTTTTTGGCCGGGGCACGCCGCGTGGTCGTCCCGTCGAACGATACTGCCAAACGCATACTTCGGTATTTTTCCGACCTAGCGTTGGCCGTCGTGCCCCATGGCAACGATTCGCCCTTGCCCCCGCCGGCAGCATCGCGCCGGTCTGGGCGGGTCTGCGTCGTCGGTGGAATCGGCCGTCATAAGGGGTACGATGTGTTGCTGGCTTGTGCCCGCGACGCGGCTTCTCGCCATTTGGATCTCGAATTCGTCGTGGTGGGCGATACGACTGGCGACGAAGCGTTGTTGGCCACCGGGCATGTTTTTATTGTTGGCACCTACCGTCCGGGTGAGGTCGTGGAACTGATCCGGCGGCAGAAGGCCAGTCTGGGATTTGTGCCATCGGTTTGGCCGGAAACCTGGAGCTTGACGCTCACGGAGCTTTGGCAAGCCGGTCTGCCGGTTGCGGCTTTCGACCTCGGCGCGCCGGCCGAACGAATCCGCAAGCGGGGGTTGGGTTTGGTGCTGCCGTGGGGGTTGCCGGCAGCAGCGATCAACAATGCGTTGCTTGCGGCGATCGGACACTCCGGTCATGAATGACACGTCGCCGTATCGGACCAGCATTTCAGGACTCCTGATCCGGCGTCTTTTGCCGTAAAAGTTCCTCAATGCTACGCCCCCTTGAAAGAGTGAGACGCCCGAATGTCTGAAGCTGCCAGTGCGGTGCTTGCCCAGCACGATATCGATCCGGGTGTGTCGGCTCACGATCCTGTGGCGAACCCAGCACAGAACTCGCAGGAATCTGCGCCCGAGGCGGCCAGCCGCATCGCCGAGCTGCGGGTTTCCGGCAATCTCATGACGCTGGATACCGGTTTGTTTTGCGTGTTTCAGGCGCCAGGTAGTCCCTCCCCCGACCCGGCTACGGGCTTGCCCGGCGTGCGTGTTTCGCTGGCCCCGGGCTTGGCGGGCCGCCCAGACGCGGTGGCGATCAGCACTTTTCGCCCCGACGGATGGCTCGACGGTACTGGCGCATTGGTGCGGGTTAAAGAAGGCCCTGCTCAAATCCTCGTGACTATCTATCAGGCCGGTCGTCAGTCGGCGGATACTGCGCCGCGCTTACAAGTCTTGCGGCTGAACGGCGAGCAAGCACCTGCTGCGCCGCCGCCGCCGGTCGAACCCAGCGCCCCCGTCGAGGACCCAGAGGTTCTGGCCCACGTGCAGCGGACCGGCGATGTCGGCGGCACCATCGGCGATTGGATCGGCGTTCGGGGTAGTCGGCTGTGGATGGAAGGCTTTGGCATATCGCCGCATGGGTCCATCGACCCCGAGGATATTGAATACCAAGGCGTGCTCGGTCGAGGCTGGCTCTCGCCATGGGTCGAAGGCGGCAAATTTTGCGGCAGTCGGGGCATGGCGCTGCCGCTGCTAGGGTTCAAGCTCCGTCTGAAGGGGAACGCAGCGAAGGCGTTCACCTGTAGCTATTCTGCCACCTTTATCGACGGCAGCGCGGTCGGCCCGGTTCCTGCTGGCGAGTCATGCGAAGCGGAGAGCTTGGCGGCGATGGAAGCATTCCACGTCGAGTTGCGGCCGCGCGAGGGGCGGCACGCCCATGCTCGGGCTGCGAAACCGAAAGCTGCCGCGCGGCCGGTTCGGCGTTAGCATCGGTTTGGGGGCATAGGGTCGTGCTAGCGTGAAATTCCTGTTCGTACACCAGAATTTTCCTGGACAATTTTTGCATATTGCTCGGCATTTGGTGACAACGAAGCAGCACGATCTGGTCTTCATCACCGAACCGAACGACAATGCTATGTCCGGTGTGCGGAAGGTCCCCTATGCCAAGCCGCAACCTGCTGCGGTCGAATCGCATATCGCCGCGCGGGAACTCGACGGTGCGGTGCGGCGTGCGGAAGCGGTCGGACGTACCGCCGCGAACCTGAAATATTTGGGCTACGAGCCCGACATTATTATCGGGCATCATGGGTGGGGCGAACTGCTGAACTTGCACGACGTCTGGCCGAACGCGCCGATGCTTGGGTACATGGAGTTCTATTACCGACCGATTGGGATCGACGTCGGGTTCGATCCGGAATTTCCCATAGGGGTCGACGATTTTCCCCGTATCCGAGCGAAGAACGCTATCAATCATATTGCTCTGAATTTGAATGGGGAGGGGCAGTCGCCGACCGAGTGGCAAATCTCCACCTATCCTGACTGGGCACGCAAGCGGATCAATAAAGTGTGGGAGGGGGTCCATCTGGACATCTGCCAACCCAACCCGAAAATCCGGCGGGCGCCCATTACGATCGCCGGCATGACAATCGAACCGGCCGATAAGTTGGTGACCTATGTTTCGCGCGATCTTGAGCCTTATCGCGGCTTTCCTTTGATGATGCGAACCGTGCCGCATTTGTTGAAGGCTCGTCCGGATATCAAAATCGTCATGATCGGTGGCGATGGCGTCAGCTATGGCAATCCCCCTCCGGGCGGCGGAACGTGGCGAGATGTCATGATTCGGGAGCTTGGCGCCGATTTCGATCCGTCGCGCGTCGTCTTCCCAGGCCGAGTGGCTTACGAAGTATATCTTTCAATGCTTCAGCGGTCCGACGCGCATGTCTATTTGACTTACCCGTTCGTTGCCTCCTGGTCGCTGCGGGAGGCGCTGGCAACCGGGTGTGCGATCGTTGGCAGCGATACCCAGCCGGTGCGGGAATTCATAACCCATGGCGAGAACGGGCTACTCGCTTCGTTCTTCGATCCGGCCGGCCTCGCGGGTTCGGTGATGGAACTGATCGAGGATGCTGCGTTAAGCCAAAAATTGCGCGTGAACGCCCGCCGCTACGCTGAGGCGCGGCTGTCGATGACCGATTATCTAAAATCCTACGTCGGCCTGATCGAACGGATGACGGGCGCTTCGCTGCCATTCCCGAGCCGGGAACCGGCGGCGAAGCGAACCCGAACCAAGCGCTAGTCGCTGCTGCTTTGTGTCTGGCGAAACACGGCCGCAGAATAGACGCCGAGCACGCGGACTTCGGAGGAGAAGAACGATAGCTCCTCCAGTGCGCGGCGAAGCGGGGGTTGTTCTGGGTGTCCGTCGACGTCGCACAGGAATTGCGTGGCGGCGAATTCTCCACCCATCATGTAGCTTTCCAACTTGGTCATATTCACGCCGTTGGTCGCGAACCCGCCTAATGCTTTGTAGAGCGCCGCCGGCACGTTGCGGACTCGGAATACGAACGTGGTCATCAAATCCGGCACGGTCGGCGCGGGTGTCACTGGCCGCTTCGCCATGATGTAGAATCGGGTGGTGTTGTGCGCGGCGTCTTCCACGTTGGAACGTAGTATCTCCAGCCCGTAAATTTCGGCCGCGAGGGACGATGCGATGGCTGCATCTTCTTTGTTGCCCCATTTCGCCACCAGTTCGGCGGAACCGGCGGTATCGGCCTCGATCACCGGGGTAAGCCCGAGGTCGCGCAGAATGCGGCGGACTTGGCCTAGAGCGACGGTATGCGAATGTGCCCGTTTCACATCGGCGACGACGCTGCCCTTGATGCCTAACAGGCAGTGCTCGACGCGCTGGAAGTGCTCGCCGACTACGAATAGGCCTGAGTCCGGCAGCAAATGGTGGATGTCGGGTACGCGGCCGGCCAAGCTATTTTCGCAGGGCAGCATCGCCAGATCCACCCGCCCGTCGCGTACGGCATCCATCGCGGTCTCGAACGATTCGCACGGTAGGGTCGACATTGCCGGAAATGCTGCGCGACAGGCGAGGTCGGAGTAGGCGCCAGGTACGCCTTGGAACGCGATTTTGCCGCTCATGCGGGCGAGCCTTTCGGTGTCAGGATTTGTCGGGCCCGTTCGAGGTCGTCGGGCGTGTCCACCCCGAACAAGCCGTGTTCGAGGCGAACGCAAGCGATACGCATTCCGGCTTCGAGTGCCCGCAATTGCTCCAACCCTTCGCGCCGTTCGAGCGGGCTGGGGGGCAAAGCGACGAAGCGGTCCAACGCCGAGCGCCGAAAAGCATAGATGCCGACGTGATGCCAGCGCGGCCCGTCGCCCCAGGGAATGGGCATGCGGGAAAAATACAAGGCGGGCGCTACTTGTGCGTCGTCGGGGAATGCGCAGGCGGCTTTGACGAACGATGCGGTGTTGGCTTCTTCGTCCGACTGGATCGGAACCACCACGGTGCTGATATCGAAGGCTGGATCGGCAAGCGGGGCGACAATCGCGTGCAGCCAATGCGGCGGCAGTGTCGGCACATCCCCTTGCAAATTGACCACCACATCGTGCCGACCCTCGGGGTCCAGTTCGGAGAGGGCGGCGTGGACCCGATCGGACCCCGATGGCAGGTTCGGATCGGTCAAAACGGCCCGTCCGCCAACTGCGCGGATCGCTTCGGCGATAGGGATATCCCCGCATGCGACAGCCACTGGCCCGATGTTCGCTTCGAGGCCGCGGTCGAGCATATGCACGATCATGGGCTTGCCTGCGATGTCGGCAAGCGGCTTGTGATACATCCTCGCCAATTGCGGCGGCTCTTCCCACACCTGCAT
>JBAXFK010000061.1:0-19128 GCA_037139955.1 Rhodospirillales bacterium | reverse complement strand
GGCCAAAATAGTGACCGCAGAACCCCCGGCCTCCGGCGCGATGGCGGTGACTTCCTCGACGAAGGCGCGCAGCCCGGCATTGGTCCGCGCAGCCTCGGTCGGCAGCACTTGCACCCGCATGCGGCCATCCGGCAGGCGCCAATCGCGCGCCAGTTCCTCGGGGATCGTGGCCAATGTCACCGGTTCGGCGCTCAGTGCCATCCGGAGATTGTCGAGTTGCAGCGGCAGAAAGCGGGTCAACGCAATATTGGCGGCGATTGGCAGCGGGTCGGGCGCCTTGGCCAGCGCGCGCAAATCCTGTGCAATTGCAGCCAGCGGGTGGTCCTTGGTCAGCTTGGGCAATGCCGGTTCGATCTGCGACAGCGCCGCTTGCGCGGCCATCCGCATTTGCTCCGGCGTAACCGGCGCGGCGGGATCGCGCGCAGCCATAGTTGGGGCCAGGATGCTGTTCGCGTCGGCGATGGTCGCCAGCCGTTCCTTCTGGTCGGCCGGGACGAAGGTATTCAGGCTCAAGACGCCGGACACGGTCGGTAGGGCTTTCAGCCTGTCGGTGAGCGCGGCGGCCTCCCGAGCGGAGGGCACGATAATGTCGATCGTGTAGGGATTCGTGAGCGGGTTGGCGATCAGATCGCGTAAGGTCCGCATCGCCTCGGTATTGGGATTTTTGGTGTTCAGCGGGTCGGAATCGAAGCGCAGCAGCGGCGACAATCCACCGGCCAACACCGCCAACAGCAGGAAGGCACCCAAAATCGGACGGCGCGCACCGGCAACGACCGGATCCAAACGGCGGGCGAAGGCGAACCCGACCTCCCGCGCCTCGGCGCCGGGGCGGCACAGCGTCATCGCGGCGGGCAGGAAGGTGATCGTGCAGGCAAACGCGATCAGCATGCCGAAACCCGCGATTAAGCCGAGTTCGGCGACCCCGGAGAAATCTGTCGGCACAAACGCCAAAAACCCCGCCGCCGTGGCCAAAGCCGCAACCAGGATTTGATCGCCGGCCTGCGCCGCAGTTTCGCGCATCGCGGTCGGCAGGTCGGCTGTTTCGTGCCGTTTGTCGCGGAAACGGACGCAGAACTGGATAGCGAAATCCACCGCGATACCGACAAACAGCACCCCGAAACCCACCGACACCAGATTGAGCGTCCCCACCGCCACCGCCGCGAACAGCACAGTCAGCATCAAGCCTAGGCCCAAAGTCAGCAAAATCGGCACGATCAGCCGCAGCGACCGCACGGCCAGGAACAGCCACAGCGTAATCAGCACCACGCTGCCGATCAGCCCCTCGATGGCGCCCTCGGCGACAGTGGCGAATTCTTCGTCGGCCAGCGCGACCTGCCCGGTGATGCGCACATGCGCGGCGCCGGATTTCACAAACTCCAACGTCGCAATCGCCGAGCGCATCGCGTCGGTAGCATCGCCGCCGGGTTGCAGCGAACCGAAATCCTGCCGGGGCTGCGCCAGCACGAAACGGTAGGGGCCGGCGAGTTCGCTCAGCCCGCCGCCCAGCAGCTTCTGCCAGGACAGGGGTTCCGGCTTGCCGGCCAGCACACTCGCCATCGCGGTGTGAAAGCCGCCGATCGCCGTAAGGTACAGGGTCAGATCGGCCTCCCCGCGCGCAGCCCCCATGCCCAGCAACGATAAGGCGGCAAACAGACCGCGGATCGAGGGATCGGCGACCAATTGGCCGAGGAACGGCTGCGCATCGATGGTTTGATCCATCAGCGCCGTCAGTTGCTTCGGTTCCAGGAACAAGAAGCCCTGCTTATGGAAGAAGGGCAGCGCGTCCGGCCGGCGCACCGAGGCGAAATGCGCAGTATCGCCCGCCAGCTTGGCCGTCAGTTCGGCCGCCGTGGCCTCGGCTTGTTCGGGCTCGCGGGCGTCGATGACGGCGACCAGCAGGTCGCGGAATTGCGGGAAGGCCTTATCCATCTCGACCGCCCGCTGCCGCCATTTCAGGCTGGGTGCGAACATCAGGTCGGTGTCGGTGCTAACGCCCAGATGCCCGGACGCGAACCACGCCGAGAACCCGGCCAGCAGAAAACCGCCGAGCACCACCGGCAAGGCGTGCCGCCGGCAGGTGTCTACGACACGGACCAGGAGGTATTTTAGCACGACAATCGCCGAACCCCGTCACGCCCGGACTTGTTCCGGGGATGACCTGACAACAGAGGCTCACGCTCCCTGGAAAGGCTAAGATCGACGTTCATCGGACGATCTCGGCAAACGGCGCGAAGGATCATCTCAATAACTACGCGGCAATCCCAGCACATGCTCCGCAATGTACGACAGGATCAGGTTCGTGCTGATCGGCGCCACTTGATAGAGCCGCGTCTCGCGGAACTTGCGCTCGATGTCGTATTCCTCGGCGAAACCGAAGCCGCCATGGGTTTGGATGCAGGCCTCGCCAGCCGCCCAGGACGCCTCGGCAGCCAGCATCTTGGCCATGTTGGCTTCCTCGCCCGGGGTCTGCCCGGCTTCGAACTTCCGGCAGCCTTCCTGCACCATCAGCTCGGCCGCACGCATTTGCGCGTACGCACGCGCCAACGGGAATTGAATGCCCTGGTTCTGGCCGATCGGCCGGCCGAACACCTGCCGTTCCCGTGCATAATCGGACGCCTTCTTGAGGAACCACTTCGCATCCCCGATGCATTCCGCCGCGATCAGCAGCCGCTCGGCGTTCATACCGTCGAGGATGTAGCGAAAGCCGCGCCCCTCGACGCCCAGCAGGTTCTCGGCCGGGATTTCCATATTATCGAAGAAAATCTCGGTGGAATTGTGGTTCATCATCGTGCGGATGGGCCGGATAGTCATGCCCTTGCCGACCACGGTGCGCATATCGACGATGAAGGTCGACAACCCCTCGGTCCGTTTGGCGACACGATCCTTCGGCGTCGTACGAGCCAACAGCAGCATCAGATCGGAGTGCTCGGCGCGGCTGGTCCAGACCTTTTGGCCATTCACGATATATTTGTCGCCTTCCCGCCGCGCGAAAGTGCGCAAGCTGGTGGTATCGGTGCCGCTGGTGGGTTCGGTGACGCCGAACGCCTGCAAGCGCAGTTCGCCGGTCGCGATTTTCGGCAGGTACGTTGTCTTCTGCGCCGGGGAGCCGTGCCGCAGAATAGTCCCCATAATGTACATCTGTGCGTGGCAGGCCGCGCCGTTGCAACCCTCGGCTTGCACGGTTTCCAGAATCGCGGCCGCAGCCGTGAGCGAAAGGCCGGCGCCACCGAATTCCTCGGGGATCAGCGCGGCGAGGTAACCGCCCTCGGTCAAAGCGCGGACGAATTCGGTGGGGTAGGCGCGTTCCGCGTCCAGCTTGCGCCAGTATTCGCCCGGGAATTTGGCGCAAAGCTTGGCTACTTCCTGACGAATTTCGGTGTGCGGGTCGGCGGGCAAAGCGTGGTCCATGGGGCGCTCCGATTCAATGGGCCGGTGCTTAGCCCATCGCGCGCAGGCGTTCCAGGTAGTCTTCCATCTTCGCCACCCGTTCCGCCGCATCGGCGACCCAGCAAAAATGCACCAGCCCCGTCCGGCCCTCGGGGCCCAGGTCGTTATTCGCGAGGCGCACGAAGCGACCGAGCAGCGCGGTATCGAACTGTGCCACCCGGAACGACACGTAATTGGCGATCGGCTGATCGACGAATTGCACCGTATGCCGCCCTACGACAGCGAGCCGATTGCGCAATGTTCGCGCGATCGTCGCGAGCGTACCGGCATGCCGCGCCATGTTGGGAATCCCCAATGTCCCCGCATTGAACCCTTTCTGGTCCGGCGCGGGTTGGCAATTATCGGCGGCGAGCAAATGGCTCCCCACGAATTCCGAATCCACGAGGTTCCAAGGCTCCTCCGCCGCACAAATCCGATCGGACCGCGCGATCGCATGCAGCATCGGTGCGACCGGACGATCGAACAGGATATCTGCATCGGCATACAGCAGCGGTTGAAATTGCCAAGCATCCCGCCAGTCGCAGATCGAAAGCCGAGCGGCGATATAGCCGACGCGATCGGCGGCGTGCATCGGCAGGACGGCGAGCCGATCGGACATCCCGGCTGGAAACCACGCCGCGATCTCGGCCGGCGATTTATCGGTGACGACCACGATTTCGCCATCGTAGGCGCCAACGGTTGTCAGCGATTCCACCGCAAACGCGAACTGCTGCATCGTTGTCGCGCCGCCGAACGCCACGAAATAGATCAACGGGCGATAACGAAACAGACGCTCCACCCGCCAGACATCCCAAGACACGGTCAGCCGATTGGGCCAATCGGTCGTGTCGAACGGCAGATTCCAGCGTAGATCGATCTCCATTGCCCCGATCCGCAGCAAAAAGCCGTGCAAGATCGATGCTGCCTCGGCGGTCGCGCCCGCGCCGACCAGCCATCTTTCGTTCGTCAGGCCGCGCAGAACCGACAAATCCGACGCCGACATCGGCACGAACCGAGTCGTCGGCCAATCGTCGTGCTCCACCAACTGAAAACCGTCCGAATCCGACAGGACCGACAGACCTTTGCTGTCCCGCAACAAGCCGATACTGCGCCGGTCCTCGGTGCGGAAAGCGATCCAGCCTGCAAGCGGTCCGTGCTCCAACGGAAAAACCAACGCGGCATCGTCGTCGCGCAGGAAATGCCCCAGCCCGACCTGCACGGCGGCGGTCACGTCGCCGATATCCAACGCATCGGTATCGCCGGACGGGTCGTCCAACGGCCGATGCACCAACACGCCATCGGCTCGCCTGCGGCTGACAAGGGTGCCGAGGCCGGTTAGCAGATAGGTCACAATCCACCCTCGCCTGTTGCCGCGCCCGCCACGATCCGCGAGCATCGGGTCCCGCACACGATCGGAGTGCCCCAACGATGCACAATTTGAAAGACAAACTGACCCGCGACGGCAAGGCCTTCGGCGCGATGACGATGGAGTTCCTGACGCCCGGCCTGCCGGCGATCGTCGCGGCAACCGGCGCCGATTTCGCCCTGTTCGACATGGAACATACCGGCGCGAGCCTGGAGACCATGAAAATGCTGATCGCCGGCTGCCGCGGGCTGGACCTCGCGCCGCTGGTCCGCGTGCCGCGCGGCGAATATCATTTCATCGCTCGGGCGCTCGATATCGGCGCGCACGGCATCATGGTGCCTATGGTGAACAGTGCTGCCGAGGCCGCGCATATTGCGTCCTGCGCCCATTACCCGCCACTGGGACAACGCGGCGCCGCCTTTGGCGTGGCCCACGACGACTACCGCATGACCGCGCCGAAAGACGCTATGGCCCGGGCCGACGCTCGCACGCTGGTCATCGCGCAAATCGAAACAGTGGACGGCCTGAACGAAGTCGAAGCCATTGCAGCCACGCCCGGCATCGACGTCGTTTGGCTGGGTCACTTCGATCTCAGCAATTTTATGGGCATTCCAGGGCAATTTCAGCATCCCGATTTCCTCGCCGCCGTGAAGCGAGTGGTCGATGCGACAGTCGCCGCCGGGAAAATTCCAGGCTTCCTGGCCATGAACGAAGCATGGTCGCAAGAATACTGGCGGCACGGCTTTCGGATGCTAGCCTACGGGCTAGACCATATGTTGTTCCAGGCATCGTTGAAGCAAGGCTTGGATCGATTGCGGGCGCTGGGGTAGGCGAACCGCCCCTAGTGCCGCCGCGACCGCGAGCCTGGGGGCAACAGCCGGTCGCGCCAGAAAATGCGTAATCCCAGCACGCAGGATGGCAGCACGTCGGGGGCTTCCTCGACGAGCTTGTCCATGACCTCGTCGGGTAAGGACAATTCGTCGTCGGTTCCATCGGGCATCGCCAGCCCGGCAATCGCGGCGATGGGGATCAGCAGCATGGCGGTGTCGTCGTCGCCGAGCACCGGCTCCCACGCGATTTGCCGCAACGACACGGCTTGCATGAAGCCGATCGCCCAATCCTCCACAATCGTCGCACCGGTGAAATCCTGCCAGAACACCGGGGCATATTCGGCCGGCTCGGTGTCCAGGCTGTCGACGATTTCGTTATAGCGGCCGAGAATGGTGCTAAGGATCGTGTTCGCCTGTGCTTCGTCGGCGAAGGCCGGTTCCTCGTTATCCCATACGGCGGGCATCCACTCGCTAGGTGGGATTGTCTCGGGGCCTACGACGAGACCCGCGAGGAACCCATCCAACTCGGACAGGTCCATACATTCTTCCGGGGAATCGTCGGACGATAGGTAGGCTTCCAGCGCGTCCAGATCGACGGTGCCGTCCATGGGGGGTCAGCTCCTGTCCGTGGCTGCCCCCATTATATCGGTGCGTTAGAAATTTGCCAGAACGAAGGTTCAGGCCACTTTTGCCCGATTGTGGGCCAGCCACCCGTCGACCAGCGCCACCGTCCGATCCAGTTCGTCCAAATGCTTACCGCGCGCTGCCGCGATGGTCTGCACCAGTCGATCCACCCGCTCGATATTCGGGGCGCCCGCTGCCAAAGCACGCGCGGCGGAGGACGGCGTCACCAGCGACAAGGCAGCGTTGGCGTATTTCTCGAACGGCACGAGGTCGCGGGGATCGGCGCCCAGCGAGACACAAAGCTCTTTCACCCACTCGTACACCCCGCGTGTGGCTTCCAGATCGCTGTGTACTGCGTCCTCGATCGGCCGCATGCCGTCCTTCTGTACGCAGCGGTAATTGCCAGCGCACAACATCGCCCACTTTGCCAGCGGCACGAATACGGAATCATGGGTTTTTAGCTTCACCGGCAACTCGACCAGTTCCCGCCCAATACCGAAGCGGGCCGCTTCGATATTGGCCTCCAGATCGCGCAGCATCTGGGTAGGGGCATCGGATTCGAAGCGCGCCGATTTAAAGTTAGTGGGCAGGCGGACCTGCAACACGTTCACCTTGTCCTCGGGCGGGCGAAACGCTTGCGGATCGGGGCTGCACAAGGTCATGGTCGCCGGATCGAACGCATCCCACACCGTCGCGTCGGCGTAGCAATCGCGGATCGCGGCGGCGTCGATTCCGGGGATCCGCTTGAGATACGGCAGCGGCGGCATGTTCATGATCGACATACAGGGCGTGCGCGACGTTGCCACCGCCTGCAATAACTCCCGCACCCCTGCGGAGCGGTACTGCGGTTCCTGCATCGCCAGCACCACCAGATCGTATTGCGCGGGATCGACTCCGGCTGTGCCGCCAGCAGTCAGCGTGCCGCGCAAGGCGCGCGAGTTAACCTCGACCAGCCCCTCTCGCCCACGCACGGGCATGCGAACGATCGCACCTTCGGCATTAATCAGATCCGCCTCGGCGGGCAAACAGATCAAATGCGCGCTATGTCCCGCAAGCACCAACTTAGTCGCCAACAGCGAACCGTACGACGCACCCATAATAAGAATGCGATAAATCTTGCTCATTTCTACGGTCCTCCCAGACCTATTATCGGCTTTGCGACGGATCGGCCTTTTACACGATTGGCTTATGTCTATCCGGCGCATCGAAAACGCTACGCCAGTTCCCCCCAACTGCCAAATCGACATTGGTTTGACCCCCGCGCTCGGGGCAGGGTAAGTAGTTTCCAAGGCGATGCGGGATTGCCATTTCGCCCATGGGATATAAGGATTACGGATCATGCGCGCCGCGATTGGGCTGACATTCATGGCATGCGCCGCGCTGGCTTCCGCCGGCTGTACAGCGACGAACCCGTTCAACCGCACAGTCGGGCATAGCATCGAATTCATCGCCGGCAACGCGAACAATGTGCTGATCGATTATGCGCACGGCTCCGACGCCGAACTCGACGCCGCGCACACTTTGGCGGTCAATCGCTGCACCCTGTTCGGGCACAACGCTGCCGTGCTGGACAGCATCAATCCGCGCGGCGACGGAACCGACCGCGCGTCCTTCATGTGCCAATAGACGCCGGTCCATGTCGGAGCCAGACATCGTCGCGGCCGCGATCGCGCTTGCGCCCGCTATCCGGGCCGCCCGAGACGATGCCGAACGCATGCGCCAAACCCCGCCCGCGCTCGCCGCCGAAATCACCGAGGCCGGCATTTATCAGATGTACCTCCCCCGCTCGATGGGCGGGCCGGAAACCCCGCCGCTGACCGCATTCCGCGTTGTCGAGGAACTGTCCCGCCACGATGGATCGGTCGGCTGGGGTGCCATGATCGCCACCGCCCTGTCGATGAACGCCGCGCGTTTACCGGCCGAGATCGGGCGCGAACTCGCTGGCACCCCCGCCGATTATCGCTGCGCCGGATCGGCACGCCCAGGCGGCAAAGCCTGGCCGGTGGAGGGTGGCTTTCGAGTCAAGGGCCAATGGAACTTCGCCAGCGGCATTCAAAACGCCAATTGGCTGTATGCAACCTGCGTCGTGGCCGATGGCGGAGAAAAGCCGGTGCTGCGGGCAATGTGGGTGCCGCGCACGCAGGTAACGATCGTCGACACATGGCACACCGTCGGCATGCGCGGTACCGGCAGTCAGGATTTCGTTATCGACGACGTGTTCGTTCCGGAAGCGCATAGCCGTCTCTCCGCCGCCCCGCCCAGCGAGACCGGCCCGCTCTATCACCCCCGCAGTTGGTATGTCTTCCTGTGGACGCCGTCGGCGGCGAACGCCCTGGGCATCGCGCGCGGCGCAATCGACACGCTGACCGAAATCGCCGCGACCGAAGCATCGACGCTGTCGCCCAACCTACTGCGCGACCGCCCGCGCGTACAAGAACGCCTCGCGGAAGCCGAAGCCATCGTGAACGCATCTCGAGCGTATGTGTTCGATGCAGTAGGACGCTTGTGGGACACGCTTTGCGCGGGCGAGCAACCGACCGACCGGATGGTCGCGCAGGCGCGCTTGGCGTTGGTGCATGCGATGCATGAATCCGTTCGCGCAGTGGACAAAGTGTTCCACGCAGCCGGAACGAACGCGATCTATACCAGACTGCCGCTGGAACGCGCGTTTCGGGATATCCACGTCGCATTGCAACACGGCGCCGCACTTCCCAGCTATTTCGAGTCCGCCGGCAAAGTTCTGTTGGGTTTGAAGCCGAACGACCCCGGCTGGTAGTTGCGGCCGGCGCGATCCGGCGGCAGAGTGCTGGGATAAACGCCGCACTGGGAAGCGCCAACATGACATCTCGTTTCGCCGGCCTCACGCCGCTGCTAGCCCCTCGTTCCGTCGCCGTGCTCGGGGCATCGAGCGACCCGACCCGCATTAGCGGCCGGCCGATCGCATATATGAAATCGCAGGGCTTTCAGGGCGGTCTTTATCCGATCAACCCCAATCGTACCGAAATTCAGGGGCTGAAAGCCTACGCATCGATCGCCGACGTGCCGGAAGTGCCGGATGTCGCCATCGTCGCCGTGTCGTCCGAAGTCGCCGCTGCTGCGGTCGAGGATTTGGGCAAAAAGGGCGTCAAAGCGATCGTTATGTTCACAGCGGGTTTCGCGGAAATGGACGACGCCGGCGCCGTCGCACAGGCCAAAATGGTTGCAACCGCGCGGTCTTACGGCATGCGCATCCTCGGGCCGAATTGCCTGGGCGTGTTCGACGCCCGCCGGTCCTACTACGCGACGTTCTCGTCATCCTTCGACAGTGGCTGGCCGGTGCCGGGCCGTATCGGTATCGCATCGCAATCCGGCGCGTACGGCACGCATCTTTACACCTTGGCCCGCAATCGCGGCATCGGCGCATCGCTCTGCGTCATGACCGGAAACGAGGGCGACGTTACGATGGGCGAGTGCATCGGCTGGCTCGCCGAGAATCCCGAAGTCGATGTCATCACCGTTTACGCCGAGGGCATCCGGGAAGCCGACGGCTTGATCGCCGCGCTGGAGGCCGCCCGTGCGGCGCGCAAGCCCGTGATTATGCAGAAAGTCGGACGATCCGAACTCGGGACGAAAGCAGCTAAGTCCCATACTGCATCTATTGCTGGCGACGATGCTGTTACAGAAGCTATCATGAACGAATTCGGCGTATTCCGAGCGGGCAATTCGGAACAAATGTTGGATATCGCGCATACGGCAACACGGAAAATCTATCCTGTGAAAAACACGTTGGGTGTTATCACCGTTTCCGGCGGCGCGGGCGTGCTGATTTCCGACGTTTCGGAAAGCGTCGGGTTAGCCATGCCGGAAATGCCGGAAGCGACACAAAAACACCTGCGCGAACTGGTGCCGTTCTGCGCGCCGCGCAACCCGGTGGATGCGACCGCTCAGGTTTCCAACGATCCGACCCTGATTAACACCTTTACCGAAGCAATGATCCGCGACGGCGGCTATTCCACCGTGCTGGGCTTTTTCAGCATGACGGCATCGTCCAAGCGTTGGCCGGTGATTCGCGAGCAGCTTAATATCGTGAAGGACAAATATCCCGATCGGCTCTACGTCTTGTCGGTCATCGCACCGCCGGAACGGACAGCAGAACTGGAATCCGACGGCTGGGTGGTACACGAAGACCCGACCCGTGCGGTTATCGCGATCGACGCTATGGGTCGTTTCGGTGCCGCGTTCGCCAAGGGTGCCGGCGCCGCTGCCCCATCCGTCCCGGCCGTAACGTTGCCGGCGGTCACCCCGACCGAAGCGGAAGCAAAACGCCTGCTGGCCGGTGCGGGCATCCAATCTGCCCCCGAATCCGAATGCACCTCGGCCGACGCCGCCGTCGCGGCCGCCGAGACATTCGGATATCCGGTCGTGATGAAAATCCTATCGCCCGATATTCTGCACAAATCGGAAATCGGCGGTGTATTGCTGGATGTATCCAACGCCGAGGACGTCCGCACCGGCTTCGCCCTGCTGCTGGAACGCGCGAAAGCCGCAGCGCCGACCGCCCGGATCGAGGGCGTTCTAGTCGCCAAGCAACTCAAAGGCGGGGTCGAGTGCATCATGGGCATCGCCCGCGACCCGGTCTTCGGCCCAATCGCGATGTTCGGCCTGGGCGGCATCTTCGTCGAAATCCTTAAAGACGTCGTGTTCCATCGTTGCCCCTTCGGTCCCGATGTCGCCGAGGACATGATTCGCTCGATCAAAGGCGCACCGTTGTTACTCGGCGCACGCGGCCGCAAGAAAGCCGACGTGAAGGCGCTGGCCAACACGCTATCGCGACTGTCGGCTTTCGCCGTAGCGGCCGGGCCGTCGCTGCAATCGGTCGATCTGAACCCCGTGTTCGCGATGCCCGAGGGTGAGGGCGCGTTCGCGGTGGACGCGGTCGTCGAAGTGGGATGATCGTTGCCCTCGCGGGGCATGTCGACCACGGCAAGACGGCGCTCGTCCGCGCGCTGACGGGTATCGATCCGGATCGATTGCCGGATGAAAAGGCGCGCGGCATGACTATCGACCTCGGGTTCGCACACAGTGTGCTGCCCGGGGGCGAAACAGTCGGCTTTGTCGATGTTCCTGGGCACGAACGGTTTCTGACCAACATGCTGGCCGGCGTGCTGTCGATCGACAGCGTGCTGTTGGTCGTTGCGGCGGACGACGGTCCGATGCCGCAAACGCACGAACATTTAGCGGTGCTGGCGCTGACCGGCATTACCGATGTTGCCGTTGCCATCACCAAGATCGACCGGGTCGATGCACCCCGCGTTGCCGAGGTCGCGGCCGAGGTTCGGGCTGTATTGGCACGCGCGGGATATGCCGATCCCGAGGTCGTACCGGTATCGGCGATCGTCGGCACCGGCATGGCCACCTTGCGAGCTTGGATCGCGGCGAAAGCGGCGACATGGCAACGACGCTCGGCGGAAGGCGGGTTCCGACTGGCCATAGACCGGGGATTTCTGGTGCCCGGCACCGGGCTGGTGGTGACGGGAACCGTTGCATCCGGTTCCGTTGCCTTGGGCGACCGGTTATTGCTATCGCCGCTGCGTTTGGCCGCCAGGGTGCGGGGGATTCAGGTGCACCACGCGACCGCCGAAACCGCATCTGCCGGGGATCGTTGCGCACTGGCGATCGCGGGGACACGCATCGAAAAAGCAACGGTCCGACGCGGCGACTGGCTGGTCGCACCGGCCTTGCATGTGCCCACGATGCGCCTAGACGTGGAAGTGCGCGTACTGGAAGGCCGAACACTGAAGCATGCATCCTCCGTGCATGTCCACATCGGATCGGCGAGCATTCGAGCACGGGTTTTAACCGCAGGCGATAATTTCGCGCACCTAACATTGCAACGCGAGACAGGGGCATTGTTCGGCGACCGAGTCATTCTGCGCGACGATACAACGGGCCGCGTGGTCGCAGGGGGCCGCGTAATCGACCCATTTCCACCAACACGGCGGGTCGCACGGGAGCAACGAACGGCGGCGCTGCAGGCCATGGCGTCAGCCGATCCGCTGAACGGATTGTTGCGCACCAATGGCTGGGTGGATCTTGCCCGTTTCGCCGTAGCACGCAACCTGACGACGACCGCCGATCTGTCCGGTGGGATTCGCATCGGCCGGCCGGCGCACCCCATTCTCATTTCCGATGTAACTAATGACTCGCTAGGGCAGGACTTGCTGAATACGCTGAAAGGCTGGCACAATAAGCACCCCGATCTACCCGGCCCCGGCAAAGCCCTGCTGCTATCCAGCTTGCGCGCATGGCCGGCTGAAATCGCCGAAGCCGTGTTGCTCGACCGGCTCGCTCGTGGCGACATCCAACAGCGCGATGCCGTCTACCATCTGCCCGGCCACCAAGCGCGCCTGACAGTTGCCGACGCCGCCGCCTGGAAACGGATCGAGCCGGCTATCGCCGCCGACCCGCTACGCCCGCCCCGAGTACGAGAAATTGCCGAATTAATGGCAATCGCACCAGAGTCGGCAGAAGCACTGCTCGTGCGCCTAGAACGTTTCGGCTTGCTACTACGCGTGGCCGCCAACCGATTTTATTCTAAATCAGGAATAATCGCACTCAGCGATATCGCATCGGTGCTGACGATCGAGTCCGAAGAGGGTACCTTCAACGCGGCCGCTTTCAACAAACGCAGCGGAATCGGACGGAACTTAACCATCCAAGTCCTGGAATACATGGACAAAATCGGGGTCTCCTACCGATCCGGCGAACAGCGGCACGTCGTGCGAGCCGCAGCGGATGTGCTAGGGTAACACCAACAGGAGAATATCGATGTCAGCACGCACCGGAGCGGAATTTCTGCTCGGCTTGAAAGACGACCGCCAAATTTGGGTCGGCAATGAGAAGATTGCCGACGCGCAATCCCACCCAGCATTCTCCGGTGCTGCTCAAGGCATGGCCGCGGTATTCGATCTGCAACACGAGGCCGCCGACGACCTATTGATCCCCGACCCGGAAACCGGGGAAACGATCAATATCAGCCACATGATTCCGAAATCGCCAGACGATATTGCGCGCCGCCATCGCGGTTTACGTCGGATCGCAGAACATACCGTTGGCGTAATGGGACGCACACCCGATTATATGAATGTGACCTATGCCGGGTTCGCCGGCTGCTGGGACGAATGGGCAGAATGCGGCAACGAAGCGGGTGCCGAGCGGCAGGTGGAATACCAGAAATTCCTGCGCCGAAAGGATATCTCGCTAACGCACACCCTGATCCATCCCACGATCGACAAGGCAAAGGACGAAATTCCCGGCCAGGAAAACGATGTCATCCTGCGCAAAATCGCCGATACCGAACACGGAATCATTGTGCGGGGGGCGCGTATTCTGGCAACTCTGGCTCCCTTTTCCGACGAGATCGCTGTATATCCCGGCCGGCCGTTGCCGGAGGGTGCCGATAAGTTCGCCGTGTCGTTCTGCATTCGCATGGACACACCCGGCTTGAAATTCATCTGCCGGGACAGCGTCGCGGGCGCACCCAACCGTTTCGACGCGCCGTTGGGGTCCCGTTTCGACGAACAAGATGCCTTCGTGGTGTTCGACGATGTGGAAATACCCCGCGACCGACTTTTCATCGACGCCAACGCCAAAATCTACAATCGTGTCATGACGAAAAGCTGGAATAGCAACGTGATGCAACAAACCATGGTGCGCGCATCCACCAAATTGGAATTCGCCTGGGGACTGGCAACTGCCATGGCCGAAGCCATCGGGGACAAAAGCCCCAACGCCCAACAACTCCTCGGCGAACTCTGGAGCTACGCCGAACTCGCCCGCTCGGCCGTACAAGCCGCTGAGGATCGGCCGAAAGAATGGTCCAACGGCTGCTGGTTTCCCGCCGCCGAGCCGCTATCCGCGCTGCGTGCAACAATGCCGTTTTGGATGCCCAGAGCGAACGAAATTATCAAACTGTTGGGTTCGCACAACCTGCTTGCTACCCCGACCTGGGCGATGATGCGAGATCCCGAACTGCGGCCGTATATCGACAAATATCTGCACGGTGCGCACGGTATGGATGCGGAACGACGGATTCGACTATTCCGACTGGCGTGGGATTATGCCGGGACCGCCCTTGCCTCACGGGTGGAGCTGTACGAGCGCTTCTATCTGACCTCGGGCGCACGAAACCAGATGCGGGCGCAAATCAATGCGCCACGCGATCGGGCGATGGCGTTGGTGGACCGGTTTCTGACCGAACCGGTCGAATAAGCTAACTAGGCAACTCCAGCACATTCTTCGATAGAATATTCCGCTGAATTTCGTTGGTGCCGCTATAAATCGTCGAAGGCCGGGATTGCAAAAACAGCCCGGCCGGATTCAGGGCACGGTTGCCCTCCATCGGCTCTAACATCGCGCTACGATCTCCGGCGATGTCCAGCATTGTTTCGGTAACGCGCTGGTAAAGCTCGGTCTGGTATATTTTCAGCATCGAAACATCCGGACCGGGAACTTCGCCGCCACGAACTTGTTCGACGTAGACCTCATAAAGATCGGTCAGATCGTCGACATCCTCCCGATGCTGCGTAAACACCGCCTGAAACGCCAGATCGTCCCACACGCCTATCCACTCGGCCAGATCGCGCAGTCGCGCCAAAGCATAAGCGGATTGTTTGGGGGAGCCGACGAAAATGCGCTCGAACCCCAGCAGGGCTTTCGCCATGCTCCACCCTTTGTTGGGTAATCCGACCAGAGCGGAGGCGGGGACACGGACGTTATCGAAGAACGTTTCGGCGAACTCCTCATTCAAATCGAGCGTCGTCAGCGGCCGGACGGTAATACCCGGCGTGTCCATGGGCACGAGAAAAAATCCAATCCCCTCCTGCTTTTTTGCCTTTTTGTCCGTGCGCGCGAGCACGTAAATCCAATTGGCATCCATGGCCATGGAGGTCCAGATTTTTTGGCCGTTTATGACATAGTCGTCGCCATCGCGTTCTGCCACCGTGCGCAACGATGCCAGATCGGAACCGGCGTTCGGTTCGCTGTAGCCTTGGCACCAAACATGCTCGCCGGTTAGCACTTTCGGCAGGAAAAATGCCCGTTGTTCCGCTGTACCATGCGCGATCAGCAGCGGGCCGACCATGAGCACGCCTTGGTCGATGGTCCGCGCGCAACCGTGGCGTTCGAATTCGTCCAGCATAATCAACTGCTTGCCGGGCGACAGGCCCATCCCGCCATGTTCCACCGGCCAACCGGGGCACAGCCACCCCTTTTCCGCCAGCTTGAAATACCAGGATTTGCACTCGTTCCAGTGCAGGCGTTTCAGCGGATTACGAATCTCCGGCGGGTAGTTGGCGGCTACCCATTCCCGGACGATCAGGCGAAAATCCTCGTCCGACAGTTCGTTCATCAGTCTTCGTCGCCCACCGGAGCAAGATCGCGGAAACGCGCGCGATGCAACGCGGCAGCGCCATACGCAGGCGCCAACACCATCGTTTTACGTAGGAACAATCCGGGATCGGCCGCGTCGGTATAACCGATGCCACCATGCAATTGGATACAACCGCGCGTAACGATCGACGCCGCATCCGACGCTCGGGCTTTCGCTCGCGAAACGGCTGCCTTGCGGACCGATACGTTATCGGATTCATCTTGCGCTTTCGCTGCCGCGTTTACCGTCGCGCGTGCCAACGAAACTTGGATTTTCAGATCGGCCGAACGGTGCTGCAACGCTTGGAAGGATCCGATTTTGCGCCCGAATTGTTCGCGGGTTTTCAGATAATCCATGGTAATGCCGAACACGCGATCCATGACGCCAAGCAGATAGGCGGACGTTGCCATACAGGCAGTTTCGAAAGCTAGATCGGGATCGCCGTCGATCCACGTGGCCTGAACGTTATTCAGTGTCAGGGTACCGGAATTGCCGCCGTCCTGGGTAGTTTGGCATTCCAAATGAACGCCCGCTGCATCGCGCTCGACCAACGCCAGACCGCCGGGCACGGTGACCACAAAGGCATCGGCGCCCGCCGCCATGGGGACGAACATTTTCTTGCCGGTAACACGCCCGTTCGCAAAAACCGTTCCACCCGCAGCAAGGTCGATGCTCAGCGGCTTTTCCTGCCACGCCGGCAACACGATGCGCTCACCCGACAATACATCTGGCAACGCATCGAACGGCAGCAGGCGCGCGGCCATGGCGGCGGCGATCAGCGGTTCGGGAATCAGGGCGGCGCCCAGTTCCTCGGTCAGGGCACAAAATTCCTGCACCCCTAGACCGGAACCGCCTTGGTCTTCCGAAACCAGCAAACCGAGCCACCCCATTTCGCACATCTCGCGCCAAACGGCGCGGTCGAAGCCGGGTTCGGTAAAGCGTAGGGCGCGGATACGCTTGAGGTCGCTGTTCCGTGACGCGATTCCTGCCGCGCTGTCGCGGATCATGCGCAGGCTTTCGCCCCGGTCTTCTGCTGTGGTCATGGCGATAGGTCCCTTATGCCGGCAGATGCAGCTTAGCTTCTGTCCGTGCCTGCAAATTTTCCAGCGTCAGCCCTGGCGCCATCGCGCGCACGACGAAGCCGCGATCGGTCACGTCCAGCGTCGCCAGATTGGTGTAGACGCGCTTCACGCAGGCCATCGCCGTCAGCGGGTATGAACAAGTGGAAACCAGCTTGGCCTCACCGCTTTTCGTCGTGTGATCCATGATCACCCAAAGCCGCTTAGCGCCGGCCGCAAGGTCCATCGCGCCACCGACCGCTGGGGCCGTATCGTTTTCCGACGTGGCCCAGTTGGCGATATCGCCGTTATCGGCCACTTGGAACGCGCCGAGCACGCAAAGATCGAGATGCCCACCGCGAATCATGGCGAAGCTATCGGCATGGTGGCAAATGCTGCCCCCATCGCGGAGGGTGATGTACTGCTTGCCCGCATTGATCAGCCACGGTTCGATAGCGTCTTTCGCCGGGGCCGGGCCCATGCCGAGAATACCGTTTTCGGAGTGGAAAATTACCTCTCGATCCAACGGCACGTGATCGGCGACGGCCGTCGGAATGCCGATGCCGAGGTTGACGTACCAGCCTTCCGGAATATCGGTGGCGCAGTTCAGCGCCATTTGGGCGCGGGTGAATTGGGTGAAATCGGACATCGGTGTCTCTCCTAGAAAGAGCCAGGGTCGCCGTAGGGCACGTGCAGCACGCGATTGACGAAGATGCCGGGCGTGTGGACGTGATCGGGATGAATGTCGCCGAGGGCGCGGATGTGCTGCGTTTGCACGATCGTCTGCTTGGACGCCATCGCAACGATCGGATTGAAGTTACGACCGGCGAGCTTGAAGGTCAGGTTGCCCCAGCGATCGGCCTCCCACGCTTCGACCAAGCCGACATCGCCGTGCAGCGCGTCTTCGCGGATGTACATGCGCCCGTCGATCTCGCGGTGTTCCTTGCCGACGGCCATCTTCGTGCCGACACCGGTCGCGGTGAAGAACTGCGGCACCCCTGCCCCGGCCGCCCGAATCCTTTCGGCGATGGTGCCTTGGGGCACGATTTCCAGCTCGATCGTGCCGGCGCGATACGCAGTTTCGAACGCCACCGGATCGGACGAACGCGGAAAGGAGCAAATGATTTTGCGCACCCGCCCGAGCTCGATCAGGCGTGCGAGGCCGACATGACCGGAGCCGGCGTTATTGGCGGCGACGGTTAGGTCCTTAGCGCCTTGTTCGATCAGTCCGTCGATGAGCTGGTTGGGCTGCCCAACCGAGCCGAAGCCGGCCAGCAGGACGGTGGATCCGTCTTGAATGTCCGCCATGGCGTCGGCCATGGACTGGACGATCTTGTCGATCATGCTTCGGGTTCCCTCCGGGCAGCGTTTACTGGGGAGTAGGTTTAGCGCCGAGGAAGCGGGGTGCCAAGGTGGGCACTAGGCCGTATGCGCGAGCAACGGCAAATCCGAAAATCGCACCATGCGTTCGGTCGTTTCGTCCCAAAGCGCATAAGACGGCGCCCTCAGCGCCTGAACCAATGTCAGCGACGGCGCGGCCGCAAGGATCGAAGCGCATGCTCGGTGGCACGCTTCCAGCCGGTAATTCGGCACAAGCGGTGTCAGATGATGGATGTGGTGAAAGCCGATATTGCCGCTGAACCACTGCAAAATACGCGGTAGTTGCAAATGCGACGTGCCCTGCAAGGCCGCGCCGACCGCAGTCCAACCGTCCTGGCGGGACCAAACCGCGCCCTCGAACCGATGCTGCACCGAGAAGATCCACATGCCGATAATTGCCGCGACGCCGATAATCGGCAAATGCACCAAAGCGACTGGTCCGATACCGAACTGAAATGCCAGCGCGGCGAGAATGGCGACGATGCCGGCATCGGTCAGGAAAACGCTGTACCACTCGCGGCGCCAGGACACCGGCGTATCGAACGGAATCCGATACAGCAGCAGAAACACCAGTGGCGGCAACAGCAACTGCGCCACGAAGGGATGCCGCACCGCGCGGTGCCACGCACGCGCCGGCGCGGACAGTCCGCGATATTCCGCAACCGTCATGCAGGTGGAGTAAATATCGCCAAGCCCCGTGCGTCGGTCGAGATTGTTCCACACTGCGTGATGCAAGGCATGCTGCCGACGCCAATTCGCGAACGGCGTCATCGTGATCAGCCCGCAAAGCCGCCCCAACCACGCATTCGCGGCGTGGCTGCGAAAGAACGCGCCATGGCCGCAATCGTGCTGAATAATGAAAATACGCACCACCAGTCCCGCCGCCGGAACAGTCAGCAACAGGCTGAGCCAAAGCGAGACCGAGGCCAGCGCGTACATGGCCGCGACGGCCGCGAAAAATGGCAGAAATGTCGTCGCGATTTGCGTCAAGCTACGGCTCAATACCGGAGCACGGTGGGCAACAAGGATCGCGCC
>JBAXFK010000060.1:0-19294 GCA_037139955.1 Rhodospirillales bacterium | reverse complement strand
CGCCGATACGGTATACACGTCGCTATATGCAAGGACGGCAGCTTGCAAATTCAGCATCCGGTCCAACGCACCCAGCGCCATCCCGTGCGCGCGGTCGGCGGCGATGCCCATGCCTTGGATTGCGTGTTCGTACTGTGCCAACAGCACAGGGTAAGGGCCTTCTTGCGGCGTTAGATGGATTGCCAAATGTCCGCGATGTGCCTGGATGCGATTGCTGACCAAGGCTGTCCCGGCCGACACCCCGATCGCCCCTCCGATATTGCGGAACATGGAATACAGCGCCGTGGCATCGCGGTGCAGCGCGCGCGGCATCGTCGCATACGACAACGTGCTGTTCGGCACGAACAAGAACGCGAATCCCACAGTCTGCACCGCTCGGAACGACGCCAGCGTCCAGAAATCGATGTCGGGAGTCAGATGCGACGCGTACGCCGCCGCCGTGCCCATCGAGAAGAACCCGAAACCCAACACCAGCCGCGTCGGCAAATTCGGAAGAATCCACTTCGCCGAGGCCGGAATCAGCACCAGCATCAGCGCCGCCCCCGGCGACATCAACCAGCCCGAGGTCAGCGCCGTATAGCCGAACCACCCCTGCGCCAGCAGCGGGATGAACGCGTTCGACGAATACAGCAACGCCCCGATGGCGAAGGTGCAAAAAGCACCCACCGCGAAATTGCGGTCGCCCAGCGCCCTCAGGCTGACAATCGGGTTGTCGGCGAGCGACAGCCAAATGATCGCGCCTAGGATCGTCGCGCCCGCGACCAGGGCCAGAATGCGGATTTGCGCGGACTCGAACCAATCCAGGTCCTGGCCCCGGTCGAGCATGAACTGCAACGCTCCCAACCCCACCGCGATCAGCGATAGACCGACGTAATCGATGTCGCGTGCCCGCACCCGATCGGCGATCACCCAGGGCGGGTCCTCCAGCAAGTGCAGCACGGCGAAGAACGCGAAAATGCCGATGGGGACGTTCATCAGGAACATCCATCGCCAGGAATAGGCGTCGGTGATCCAACCGCCCAGCACGGGTCCGAGGATGGGGGCGAAAATGACCGCTCCGGCGACGAAGGAAAATCCTTTGCTGCGCTGCGCCGGCTCGTAGGTGTCCAGGATGATGGATTGTTGGCTGGGTTGCAGCCCGCCGCCGAACAGGCCTTGCAGCAGCCGGAAGATTACCAACTGGTCCAAGCTGGTGGCGACGCCGCACAGGAACGACATGAAGGTGAAGGCAGCGATGCACATCAGGAAGTAGCGTTTTCGCCCGAATAGGCGCCCGAGCCAGCCGGATACCGGCACGACGATACCGTTTGCAACTAGATACGACGTGATGGTCCAAGTCGCCTCGTCGTAGCTGACCGACATGTTGCCGGCGATGTGCGGCAGGCCGACATTGACGATGGTACTGTCCAAGATTTCCATGAATGGTGCCATGGTGACGCAGACAGTGATTAGCCAGGCCGGCCCCCGAGGGTGGAAGGCGGCATGGGGTGCCCCGCTCATCTTAGATCGACGGTCGGCACCACCGACAGGCCCAGCGGCAGCGGGCGGTTCGGGTCCATACCGCTATCGATAACGATCTTTACCGGTACCCGTTGCACGATTTTGACGAAATTGCCGGTCGCGTTCTCGGCTGGGAAGACGCTGAACCGCTGGCCGGAGCCGAATTGGACACTGTCCAGGTGGCCGGTCAGTTTCAGGCTGGGATAGGCATCGATCCGCATTTCGACTTTCTGGCCGAGCTTGATCCGGTCGAGTTGGTCTTCCTTGAAGTTAGCGGTAACCCAAATCTCGAGCCCGACCAGCGACATCGTTGCCTGTCCGGGGGAAATATAATTACCGGCCTCTACCGCCCGCTTGGTCACCCAGCCGTCTTGCGGTGCGGTTACCTGCGTCCAATCGAGGTTCAATGTCGCGAGGTCCAATTGCGCCTTGGCCAGGGCGACCTGGGCGTCCAACTCCTGCACGCGGGCTTCGGCTTGGCCGATTGCGTCGTCTAGCACATCGGCCTCCCGCACGGCCGCATCGGTTTGCGCGACCTGGGCATCGGCGGTGCGCAGCGCGGCGGTGGCGCTGTCCAGTTCCTGTCGCGTCGTCGCTTCTTTCGGCAAAGACTTCTGCCGATTGAAATCCGCCTGGGCCTTCGCTTGCTCGGCTTTCGCGGCCGTCTGGCGGGCGCGGGCCATGTCCAGCCGAGCGGGCACGGTAATGCGGACGGTTTGCAGGGTGGATGTCGCGTTTGCGAGCTGTGCGCGGGATACGGATAGGCTAGCCGCCGCCTGATCCCTGGCGGCTTGGAATGGGGCTGGGTCGATACGAAACAGCAGATCGCCGGCTTTGACCCGTTGGTTGTCCGACACGGCCAAAGCGATCACCAGTCCCGCCACGCGCGGCGCGATCGTCACCGCTCGGCCGTCGGTATAGGCGTCATCGGTGCTCGCACGGTCTTTGGTCAAATGCCAGTAGCCGCCCGCCACGCCCATGGCGAGCAAAGCGACCAATAATAACAGCATCTTGGCCCGCATATTGCGCGCTGGGGGTTTGCTTCGGTCTTGGGACGCGCTTCGTTCGTTCATGGCTAGCGCAAGCTGGCGCATGGCGGCGGGAAAGGAAAGTGGGATGGTGCTTGCTTGCGCGTGCCATGGTGCCCAATACTCGCAGTAGGCCGGGAATCAACGCCGGTCGCTTAGGGAGTTTTTACCATGTCAGGACGCGTTACCCGCCGTCGCGCATTGAAGCTCGGCGCCGCCTCGGCCGCATTGCCGTTGGTGCATATTCGAACCGCCGGGGCCGCCGGCAAGCTGAAGTTGGCATTATGGGACCACTGGGTGCCCTCCGGGGACGCAGCACTCCAGAAAATCGTCGATGCCTGGGCCGAGAAAAATAAGGTCGAAGTACAGCTAGACTTCCTTACCGCCATCGGTGAGAAAATCAACATCACCATGGCCGCCGAAGCGCAAGCCCGCACCGGGCACGATATTTACGCCTTCGATATGTGGACAGTGCACGAGTTCGCCGACAAGTTGACGCCGGTCGACGACATCATGAAGACGCTGATCGACAAGTACGGTAAAATCAGCAAAGCATACGAGTATCTGGGCATTGCCGAGGGGCATTGGCGGGCTATGCCGGTCGGTTGGGGTTCGGCGCCGCTGACGCCATGCGCGCGTATCAGCATGCTGAAGAAATATGCCGGGATCGACGTGCAGGCTTGGTACCCGGCGCATGAATCGACGCCGGATGCAGCCAAGGATTGGACCTACGAGACCCAACTGCGGGCGGCCGAAGCATGCCATAAGGCCGGTTTCACCTTCGCGCTGGGCTGCGGTTCCGGTAGCACCGATGCGCGGCAGACCTGGGGTGCCACCTTTGGAGCATTCGGTGCCGACTTGATTAATGCCAAAGGCGAGCCCACTGTCGACACCGACAATGTAAAAATGGCGCTGGAGTATTGCCAACGGCTGATTCCGTTCTTGCCCGCCGATACCGTGCAGTACGACGATGCGTCCAACAACCGTGCACTGATTTCGGGCAAAAGCGCACTAATCTGGAACCCGCCGTCGGCCTGGGCCGTGGCCAAGCGGGATGCGCCGCAAATCGCCGAAGACTGCTGGACCTTCCCCAATCCCAAAGGACCGAAGGGCCGCTTTGTGCCCATGCGGCCCTATTTTTGGGGTATTTGGGAGTTCGCGCAGAATAAACCGGCGGCGAAAGATCTGCTGCTGCACTTGGCGCAGCGCGAACAGGTAGAACCGATGGGCGCCGCCGTCGCCGGCTACGATATTCCTCCGTTCCAATCGATGACCGACTTCAAGGTATGGACCGAGGTTGGGCCGCCCGCCGGCACAATCTTCAACTATCCCGTACGCCCCTGGCACGATGCGGAATACTACATCACAGGATCCTCCGGCCCGGCGGAAGTGGCGGTGCAGATGTGGAACCGCAGCATCATTCCGGGGATGGTGTCTCGCATGGTTGCCAAGCAAACGATCCCGCAGGTCATCGCTTGGGCGAAAGACGAGATCTCGGGCTTCTCGCGCTAAGGCGAATGGCGTTAACCTTCCGTTCGACAAACAGGAGGTTACCGCCATGACCGGACTGACGATTGTACCGCTGACCCCGACGATCGGCGCCGAGATTTCCGGCGTCGATCTCAGCCGTCCGCTGGACGTCGCGACCCGCACCGCCATCGCCACCGCGCTGGGTGAGCATATGGCGCTGGTCTTTCACGATCAGTCGTTCACTCCGGAACAATATCTGGAGGCTGCGAGCATTTTCGGGCCGCCGATGCGCCAGCATTATTCTCAACACAATATGCCGGATTATCCCGATATCGGGCTGGTGTGGCACCGTAACGGCCAAGCACCGGCCGAGATGTGGCACACCGATCACACCAACCGTGTTCGTCCGCCTGCCGCGACGATGCTTTACGGCGTGGAGGTCCCCACGGAAGGCGGCGGTACCAGCGTCGCCAACATGCGCGCCGCCCTGACCGCGCTTCCGCTCGCCGAGCAAGCGCGTTTACGCACCATGAAGACCGTGAACGGGCTGGACGAGAAGCCGGATACCAAGGCCGAGGATATGGAGACATTCGGCAAGCCCATCGTCCACCCGATGGTGCGCACCCACGCGATTCACGGATCGGACGCGCTATATTTTCATATTACGAAAACGAAATATATTGAAGGCATGACTCCGGAAGACAGCAAGAGCTATCTGAACGATCTGCTCGACCGGACCATCGTGCCGGAGATTGTTTACTATCATAAATGGCGCAAAGGCGACGTGTTGGTCATCGACGATCGCGCCACCATGCACCGCGCCCACGGCGATTACGATCGGTCCCAGGCGCGGGTGTTGTGGCGGATTATTTCCGAGGGCGATCGACCGGTTTTGGTGCCGTCGTCAAACTAGCCGGAAGTCGCCGCCCGAAAACCGTCGTGCCAGCGCGATAGCATCGTCTCGCCGCGCGATCAAAATGAACGCCGCGCAGGCCCAAACCTCCAGCGCTTCTTTGAACAGTCCGCCACCGTCGTGGTACGGGTCGATGCCGAGCGGGCTGACGAGGTGGAAGAAGATCGCGCCGGACATGATGCCGAGCGCGAAGAACGCACCAAATACACGGGTGGGCGGCACAACCACTAGGATCGAGGCCACGATCTCCATGATACCGACCGTCAGGCGAAACGGCTTCTCGTAGCCGTGGATGAACAGCCAATCGGACAGGATGGTGAATAAATAGACCGATCCTTCGTTGCCGGTGAGCTTGTATTGCTCGTACCATAGCAATGTCCCGGCGATGAACAATGCGGCGGGCCAAGTCAGAAGGCGAAGGATGCGGTCCATGAAGTGTCTCCAAAGGGGATAGGTTATCGATCCGACTCCCCTGTGGAGCCGGCGTTACGCGGTTTTTACACGCACTAGCTTTTGCAGGCACCGCACCGGATTCGGGCGGGGAACGTCGGGGAAGGATCGCGGCCAGGACGTGTGCGCGACCTCCCCCACGTAGAGATCGCCGTGCGAGTCGACCGACATGCCATGCGGGGAGATGAACTGACCGGGGCCGGCGCCACGGGCGGGAGTGGCCTCGACCGTGGCCAGTAGGTTGCCTTTCAGGTCCATGACGCTGATGCGCGGCCCGATATTCGGGTGGTCGATATTCACCGGCAGATGCGGCCCAAGTTCCGCGATGTAGCAGATCGGGCAGGCGCCGGACGACATGTACAACCCGCTGGGACGGTGCAGATTGTTCCACTGCGTTTCGAATTTGCCATTGCCGTCGAAGACCTGAACCCTGTGGTTTTCCCGGTCTGCGACGTAGACCCATCCATCGGCATCGCAACAGATATTGTGTGCGATGTTGAACTGACCGGGCCGTGTGCCCGGCCCGCCCCAAGACAGCAAGCGCCGCCCGGACGGGTCGTATTTGTGAACACGCGCGTTGCCGTAACCGTCGGAGATGTAGATGTCGCCTTGGGGGGATAAAGCGGTGTGGGTGCAACGATTGAACGGTTCGCCGCTCATGTAGGCGGCGGCTTTACCGGGGATGCCGATTTCCAGCAGCACCTTGCCGTCCAAAGTGCACTTGCGCATCGTGTGGTCGCCGTCGTCGGTGCAATAGATGGTATCGTCCGGCCCCATGCTGACGCCATGGGCACGATTGAATAGACCTTCGCCCCAGGAGCGTAGGAAGTTGCCGTCGCGATCGAACACGATCATGGGATGGTCGCCGCGATTGAAGGCGTAAACGTTGTCGTGCCGGTCGATTCCAACGGCGGCGACGTCTAACGTCACCCAGCCCGCCGGCAATTTCATCCAGCCCTCGGCCGGTTGGTATTTATAGTCGCCTTCGCCCATTATCACGGTCATTTCGTTTCCCTTTATTTACCAGTCCAGCGAGGCTCGGACCCGAGCCACTGCCGCCAATTGCGTGGGATGATCGCCGCCTGCGAAACGGATCATCAGATGCGTTGCCCCGGCTTTGGCATAGCTATCGAGCCATTCCGCCAGACCGGCTTCCGGTCCAGCATAGGACGCCTGCCGTTTGCGGGTCGAGGCTGCCGGCACGCCGTAATAGTTTTCCAGAAAGGCGTTCATGCGCCCGTCGGCTTGTTGCGCATTGTCGTCGATCGAGACGGTGAGATACATCGCACCGGTCAACCGATCGGCGTCGCGACCGGCGTCTTGGGCAGCTTGCTTGATATCGGCCCATTGGGTGGCGAATAGGTCCGGTGCAGGTGCGATAGGGAACCAGCCGTCGAACGATTTGCCCGCGCGTTCCAAACTGGCTTTCAAATTGCCGCCGATCCAAAGGGGCGGTCCGCCCGGTCGGCACGGCGTGGGGGCGAGCACGCCTTGCTCCACCTGCCAGCGCCCGTCCCAGTCGACGGGTTGCCCGGACCAGAGGGCTTTGCACAGTCGCAATCCCTCCATCATCCGGCCCACGCGCTTGTCGAACGGCACGCCGGCGGCGGTGAATTCCGCTCTGATATTCGGGCGGTCGGCGGCGATCCCGACACCCAGGATCAGCCGGCCATCGGATACCCGATCCAGCGTGGCAACCTGATGCGCCAGCAGAACAGGATTGCGCAGCGCAGGCAGTAGCACGGCGGTGCCGATCTCGACGCGGGGCACCCGCCCGGCGACTCCGGCCAGGAGGGTCAACGGTTCGTGACGCGGACGGGCTAGCAACGAATCGCCGACCCAAATGGAATCGAAGCCCATCGCTTCCGCGCGCGTCGCGAGTTCCAGCATCGGGCCGGTTTCCGGTCGGCCTTCCATGATTTGCTCCCGCGTGGGGAGGAGGTAGCCGATCTTCATCCCTCCAGTTCCCGTTTCAGTGCCGACCAACGATCCAGGATCGGCATGATTTCGTCTTCCTTGGCGGCGGGTAGGCTGAATACGATGCGGTCGACGCCGATATCGCGGCAGAAGCGCAATTGTTCCACATCGTCGGCAGAGCGGAAAATAGTGATCGGCAACGATGCCGGGTCGCGTCCGGCTTCTTTTGCCATGACCCGGAACTGATCGATCAGCACACCGACGCCGTCCTGCTGCAACCGGTCGGCGCGCGGAATCCAGCCGTCGCCGTAAGCAATCGCGCGGCGGGCAGCGTAAGGGAAGGCACCGCCGACGATGATCGGCGGCCAGGGTTTTTGCACCGGCTTGGGATACTGCTCCATTTTGTCGAATTTCACGAAATCGCCGTGATATTCGGGCTCGTGCTGGGTCCAGATGGCTTTCATCGCCTCGATACGTTCGCGGGCGAGTTTGTGTCGGGTTTTGAAGTCGGTGCCATGGTTTTCGATCTCGTCCTGGTTCCAACCGTTGCCGACGCCGAATAGGAACCGCCCGTTGGACATTTGGTCGAGGGTCGAGACCATTTTCGCGGTGACGATCGGGTCCCGTTGCGCGACGAGCGCGATGCCGGTGCCGATTTTCAGCTTTTCGGTGACCGTGGCAGCGGTATTGAGTGCCAAAAACGGGTCGTAAATGTCATAATATGGCCTGATCAACGGCCCGCCGACCCGGTACGGCGTCGTGCGCGACGACGGGATATGGGTATGTTCGGGAACCCAGAGCGACTCGAAGCCCCGTTGCTCCAGCTCCCGCGCCAGGGGGGCCGGTTGCATGGAGTACGAGGTGAAGAACATGACAGCGCCGATATGCATGACGAAAATCCTTACGAAGCCGAGCGAACGGCGGGGAAGACTTCTTCCGAGATGAGTTGCATTTGTTCCATCGCGAGGCTGGCCGGCATTCCGACCCAGTGGATGCCCAGCATCATCGTGTTGACGCCAAATAAGCGCTTTAGAACGAGGATTTGTTCCGTTACTTCGGCTGGCGATCCGAACAGGAAACGGTCGTTCGTCAAGTCCGCGAAATCGCCGCCGAACGCGTCGCCGGCGGGCATTACTTTGTCCTGGCCCCATTCTTTGTAGGCTTTATATTTGGCTTCTAGCGACGGGCGCGCTAACCGAATGGCTTCTTCGCGGGATCGTGCCACGAAGACCTCCCGCATCATCGGTAATTCATCCGGAAACGGTTTTTCGGCGTCGTCCAACGCACGTTTGTAGACCTCCATCTGCTGCGCGATGGTCTCGATTTTATTGTGCGGGTTGATAAACCATGTGTCGGCCACCCGCGCCGCTCGGCGTATCCCGACATTGGCGTTGGCGCCGATCCAAATCGGAGGCATCGGCTTTTGCACCGGCATCGTCGTGCAATTCGCATTGTCCAGCTTGAAATACGAGCCTTCCATAGTCACAAACGGCGTGGTCCACAGGCGTTTCACCGCTTCCAAACATTCCTCGAAGCGCGGGCCGGACTGTTTTGCCGTGGTGTTGAAGGCATTGAACTCGACTTCCCGGTAGCCGATGCCGGCGCCGAAGATCAGTTTGCCGTCGCACATGACGTCCAACGACGCGAGTTCCTCCGCGACGTGCAGCGGGCTGTGCAATGGCAGCAGCACTACGCCGGGCAATAGCCGCAATTTTGGGGCGAGCAGCGCGACCTGACACAGGAACGGGATTTGCTGGATATATTGGAATGGATGCGAACTATAATGCGACCCTTTCCCCAACACATCGAATCCAAGCCGCTCGGCGAACACAGCGGCATCCAGATCTTCCTTCAGTCGGACGCGCATGTCGTCGTCCTGAGGGTATTGGCCGCGTATCATCAGGCCGAAGCGCATCGTGTCCTCCCCACCGCTCTATGGGCGTATCATAAGCCGGGTGGCGATGCCGGCAAAGCGGCCGAGCTTGACTCCGTTGTGTTGCGGCGCACAATAGCGCAATGCATAGTATTCGCCTGGGCCTGTTGCTCGCCCCGCTGCTTGCTTTCGCCGCCAGTGCGGCAGAGGTCGATGGAGTCGTGTTTCCAGACACGCGGCAAGTCGACGGCAAGACCTTGGTGCTGAACGGCCTCGGACTGCGCACATGGTCGTTCATGAACATCCATATCTACATCGCTGGATTGTATCTCGAACGCACGACCCGCGATCCGAATGCCATTATCCAGTCGGCCGAGACCAAGGTGCTGACATTCCATTTTCAGCACGATGTCGCTGCGGATCGGGCGCGCGAGGCTTGGCGCACGGCGCTGACGAACAACTGCCCAACGCCTTGCCGGTTGGACCCCGAGGATGTCGAGCGTTTTATCGCCGGGGTGCCCGCCATGCGCGCGGGAGATCGTTTCGAGTTGCGCTTTGCCGATCACCATGCCGATATCGCGGCCAACGGCAAGTCGATCGGTCGCATCGACGGCGCACCGTTGGCCGATGCGATGCTGGCGGCGTTCTTAGGGCCGAAACCGGGCTCACCGGCGCTGAAGCAGGCGCTATTGGATCGCCACGGCTAAAGCCGTCGAGCGAGCTTTTTTGCCAGCAGCCAGCCGGGAATAGCGCCAGCCGGCCCGGCGGGTAGCAGAAGCAGCCAGCCGATATGGGCACCGCCGACGATCAGGTTCATGCCGATCCCCAGCATCATGCCACCGATCAGGCAGCCGGTAACGCCCGCAGAGACGCCCAACCAGATAATGTCGCTACGTTCGATCATGCCCTGGTGCCTAGGCGCGTGACATCTGTTTGACAAGCCGGGGTTCGCCACCTATACGCCCGGCCACTGCCGGGAACGTGGACAGGCTTTCGGGGCCTGCGCCCGCTTTTTGTCGTTCGCAAAAAAGCCTACCGGTGCAACAAGGCCACATGGCCATATGAAGAAGGGCACCGCGCACTATGACTAAGCGCGCCGAAAGCAAATACAAGATCAACCGCCGCCTGGGTGCAAACCTCTGGGGCCGGCCGAAATCGCCCGTCAACAAGCGGGAATACGGCCCCGGCCAGCATGGTCAGCGCCGCAAGAAGCCGACCGATTTCGGCACCCAGTTGATGGCGAAGCAGAAGCTTAAGGGCTACTACGGCAACATCGGCGAAAAGCAGTTCTACAAGTACTACGAGGAAGCGGTCCGCCGTAAGGGCGACACGTCCGAGAACTTGATCGAACTGCTAGAGCGTCGGTTGGACGCGGTCTGCTATCGCATGAAATTCGCCGTGACCCCCTTTGCCGCCCGTCAGTTCGTGAACCACGGGCATCTGACGGTGAATGGCAAGCGGGTAAACATCCCGTCCTATCAAGTGCGCGATAACGACGTGATCGAGGTGAAGGAGAAATCCAAGCAACTCGCCGTCGTCCTCGACTCCACCCAGAACACCGAGCGCGATGTCCCCGAGTATATCGAGGTCGATCACCGCGCGATGAAGGGCCGCTTCGCCCGCGCCCCGAAGCTGTCCGACGTGCCGTATCCGGTGCAGATGGAACCGAATCTGGTGGTCGAGTTCTACTCGCGTTAACCGTTCGTTTCATGCCCAACGACAATGGCCGGCCCTGCGGGGTCGGCCATTATTGTTTTTGGGTCTCGGTCAGGATCAGCGCGTTCATGCAGACCGCCAGCCAGGATCGGTAATCCGCTTCGTGGGCGCTGTCGTACGGCGCGAAGGCGGAGACATAGCCGTGTATTAGCCCGTCCCCGGCGTGCTCGACATGGCCTGGGGTTTTGGCGCCTGCTGCCGGGCGAACCCACAGCAGGCGATTCGGGCCATACCGCCGCAGGCACGCCAGAAGCGCCACGATTTCGTCTTCGGATGCCGTTGCGTTGGATTTCCACACGAAGATACGGTGCGCGGCTTCCAAGTCTTCCAGGAGCTTGCGCCGCCGAAACGGCAGGACCCGCACTTGCTGGGCATGTAGGGCGTCTGGCGCGATCTCGGCCTCGGTCCGTTCGGGGTGATACAGTAAGTTCCAACGGCGCTCCCACACCGCGTATTGGCGCGGGCGTTGGTCGCCGGTCAGCTCGCAAACCACCGATTCCGGGGCACCGAGGCCCTCGAAACCAGCCGTTAGTGCTTCGATTGTCAGCCGCAATCGCTCTTCCGCCGAAGCATGGAAGCTGGCGAAACGAAGCAAATCGACCGGGTCCGATCCTGCCCAGCGCTGCACCAATCCGAATTCGCAGTTATCCCCGAGGCTTTGGAATCGTGCGAAAATATCCCGTGGATGCGGTTCGTGCGGATCTGCTGGGCGCAATGACGGGCACCAGTTGATCCCATCCCCTAGCCCCTTCTCCTGATGGTTGCATGTCGCTTCCAATCGTGCTCGGTCGTGCGGCAGTATGCTCCAGTATCGTACGCCGTCGGACCAGTAGGTCGCCGCAGTGCGTATGACGAATTGGCAGGCCGGGCAGGTTGAATGCGGCATGATCCCCTTTACCTTTCCGCGCCGCCCCGTTGCCACCCCCCTGACGGTACGGCACCTTAGCGGCAATAAAAGAACAGTGGAGAGAAAATCATGACCGGATCGGCATCGTTGACTCCGGAAATCATCGGTCGGGCGATCGACCGAGCGAAGCTGACGGGGTCGATGAAGTTCATCGTCGCGATCGCTGCGGCAGGGTACTTTTTCGATTCTTTCGACATCTACATCCTATCGTACGCGCTGCCGAGCATTTCCAAGGAGTTCGGGCTGGCCCCGCAACAGATCGGGATAATCGGCTCATCGGGTTTGGCCGGCATGGGCATCGGTTCCTGGGTCTGGGGCTGGATCGCCGACCGCTGGGGACGGAAGCTGGTTTTCGCCGGCACCGTGCTGATGTTCTCTTTGTTTACCGGCATCACCGGCATGGCTTTTTCCATGGGCTTCATCGTCGCCGCGCGGTTCGCGACCGGTCTCGGCCTAGGCGGGATGGTGCCGATCGACGCGGCATTGGTGGCAGAGTTTGCGCCTGCGCGCATCCGTGGTCGGGTCCTCGCCGCGCTGCCGTTGTTGTGGCCGATGGGTATTTTCGCCGCCGCCGGGGCCGGCCTTGCCATTGTGCCCACGATCGGTTGGCGTTGGTTGTTCGTGATTGGGGTCGTGCCGGCCATCCTGGCTTTCGTCATCCGCCGTAACATTCCGGAATCGCCGCGCTGGCTCACCGATCAAGGCCGGCACGAGGAAGCCCGTGCGTCCCTGCGCTATGTCGGTGTGACCGATGAGGCGCTGGAAGCGGCGCGCCGGGAGATCGCAGCCGCCCCCGCACCCGTGCGAGTGGAGCCGGCCAAGGTGTCCGATCTGCTGACACCGGCCTATGCCAGCCGCATGATCCAAACTTGGACGATGTGGTTTTTCTCCAATTTCGCGGCCAATTCGTTCAGTGTGTGGCTGCCGATTATTTATTCGCGCTACTACCACATCGAGATCACACGGACGTTGCAATATACGTTCATCATCGCCGGCACATCCGTCGTCGGACGTATCTTCGCTTATGCGCTGGTCGACAAACTCGGTCGCAAGGCACTGATCGTCATGGGCTACGGTGTGGCTGCTTGCGCAGCACTATCGTTCACCCAGGCAACGACCGAAACGGCGCTGCTTGCGGTGGCGATGTGTTATGCGTTTTTCGCCGATGCCGGCTCCCTAGCGATGACCGTCTACACGCCCGAGGTTTACCCCGTGCGCATCCGCGGTCTGGCGACCTCGGCGGCGATGGGCGTCGGGCGTTTCGGTGGCATGACCGCGCCGCTGATCATCGGCATGATCATCGGGCCGACCACCTATTATCAGGTATGGCTGCTGATGGGCGGCGCCCAATTGCTCGCAGCCGGCATCACACTCTGGTTGGCTCGGGAAACGCGTGGCCGAAATCTGGAGGCCACCGCCGCGACGGCCTAGATGACCGCGCCTACCGTATTGCGATGCGTATACGGCAGGCGTCGCTGCCGCGCGTGGTCCCGCGTTCAAGGCAGTAGGCTCCCGTGGCGGCATCGTTAGCCGGACCGGCGAATAGAAATCGTGCCCGCAGGTGTGGCGATCAGCGGCCGACGCCGGTCGCCGGCTCAATTCCTCCTTGCCCCTCCGTCGGTTCCCGCGTACCAGCCGCCCGGAAGCGACAGGAGACTGAAATGCCGACGATGCGGGTGCGTGGGGTCGATCTGGTCTATGAAATCCTGGGCGATCGCGGGTCCTGGGTGACCATCACGCCCGGAGGCCGTCGCGGCATGGCCGGGGAGCGGGAACTCGGTCGCATGATCGCCGAGGCGGGCTACCGTGTGCTGCTGCACGATCGACGCAACACCGGCGCGTCGGGCATCGCGCTGACCGGCGAGTCCGAAAGCATGGAACAAGCCGAGGACCTATTGGAACTGATGCGCAGCCTGCGCATCGCCCCGGCATTCGTGGCGGGCAGTTCCTCCGGCGCGCGCATGTCGTTGCTGCTGGCCAAGCACCACCCCGAGGCGGTGAAGGCTCTAATGTTGTGGCGCGTCACCGGCGGTCCATACGCGGCGCACCGGCTGGCCTATAATTATTACGAGCAGTTTCTGGATGCGGTCGAGTCCGGCGGGATATCGGCCGTGTGCGGCATGGACCATTTCCGCGCGATGATCGCGGCGAACCCTGCGAATGAGGAAACGTTGCGGGCGATGGGGGCCGAGGCCTTCGCGGCGGGTATGCAGCGTTGGCTGGAATCGTTCCGTAAAGATGCCGATTATCCGGTGGCCGGGATCAGCCCTACCGACCTGCGGCAGATGACTCACATGGCGATCGTTATTCCCGGCAACGATCGCATTCACCCCGCCGCCGGCGCCCAGGCCGCGCATCGCCTATTGCCCTACAGCATCTATCGGGAGGTGCTTACCCATCCAGTCGACGTCGATGTCGATTTCGATGGGTGGGAGGCGAAGACCGGGTCGCTCGCATCGCATTTTATCGATTTTCTGCGGGCGTGCGATCGGGCGCTTTGAGCCGCGCCGTGCCGTTAGCACGGCACAGCTATACGACGGCTGCGGTCGCACTTTCGGCCATCTGGTACTACCTGCTGGAACGCTTTTTCCAGCACTTGCCCCTCGACCCTTTCCATCCCGCGCTGCTCGGCCAAGCCTTCAATAGCATGGCCGAGCACTTGTTGGCGGGCCGGTTCGATATCGACCCGGAAACGATCGGGGGGGAGGCGTTTCTCGACGGCGATCGTAGCTATGCGTATTTCGGCGTTTTCTGCGCCCTGCTGCGACTCCCGCTGTTGCTGTTTCCGGCGCTGGCGCACCTGGATATCACCCGGCTGTCCTGCCTTGTCGCCCTCTGCTTGGGTGTTTGGTTCCAATTGCGCGCGGTGTTGCTCGTGCGGGACGCGAGCACGCCAGGGCCTCGGCGCGATTGGCTGACTGCCGCTGCGGTCGTCTGCATCTTTCTGGGTGGACAACAAATACAGTTTTTGCGCGCGAGTCTGTATCAAGAGGTCGTGGATTGGGCGAACGCCCTCGGCATGGGATTCGTGTTCCTGGCGATGCGCGGGGTGTTGCAGGGGTTCGGAGTGCGGATTCTGACGGGCATGGCGGTGTTCGCCGGTCTGGCTTTGCTGGACCGGGTGTCGTTCGGCCTGGGATTGTATGCAGCGCTGGGCGGCCTGCTGCTGCCGCGCCGGCATGTGGCGCTCTGGCCGGCGGTCGTACTGGCGGGCTTCGTTGTGGCAGTGGGAATCGTCAATGCCGGCCGTTGGGGCAATCCGGTGCTTTTTGCCGATTTCAGCAAATACGCGTTGGACCTCGACCAATATCCTGACCGGCTGGTTCGACTGGGTGAATACGGGGCGTTCAACTGGCGCCGTCTCGGCTTGGGGCTGAGCTACTACCTAATGCCGATTGAGTCGGTGCTGTTGTCCGAAACCGGGCGGCGACTGGTCGATGCGATGGAACTGCCATTTGGGAGCTTCTTGGTTTCGGACCCGTTCTTGCTGGGATTGGCGGCGGTCGGCCTCCGCCGCAACACCCTCGACGTTCGGATGTTGCTGTTGGGCCTCGCGGTTCCCGCGCTTTTGATGCTGACCGCGATCAGCATGAACTACCGTTATCGGGTCGAGTTTTACCCGTTCTCGGTTTTCGCTGCCTTGTTGGGTTTTCGCCGGTTAACCGCCAATCCGACCGCGTTCGGGCCCAAGGTGCGGGGCGCGATCTTGGCCGCCGTCGTGGCCAGCGTATCGGTGTCGCACGCCATGGCCGCCCTCTACGCCGTGTCGCCGTTCGGCCCGGCGGAGCAATATATCCTGAAGGACGGCTGGTTCGGTACGTATGCACCGCGCCTGCGCGTTGGGCATGACTAAAGCGCGTCTTTCGCTTATAGGCAGGACATGACCGACCAAACGACAGAAATCGCCCGGCGCCGCACGTTCGCGATCATCTCCCACCCCGATGCCGGCAAGACCACGCTGACCGAGCACTTGCTGCGGGCCGGCGGGGCGATTCAGCTGGCGGGGAACGTGCGCGCCAAGGGCGAACGGCGCCGCACCCGATCCGACTGGATGGGGATCGAGCGGGATCGCGGTATTTCCGTCGTGACATCGGTCATGACGTTCGAGTCCCGCGGCTGCATCTACAATCTGTTGGACACGCCGGGCCACGAGGATTTCTCCGAGGATACCTACCGCACCCTGACCGCCGTCGACGCCGCTGTCATGGTCATCGACGCCGCCAAAGGCATCGAGGCTCGAACTCGTAAATTGTTCGAAATATGCCGGTTGCGAGACATTCCTATCATTACGTTTATCAATAAAATGGATCGCGAGGCACGCGATCCGATCGAGTTGTTGGACGAAGTGTCGCAGGCACTCGCGCTGGATACATCGCCTGCCACATGGCCGATCGGACGCGCGTCGGAATTTGCCGGAACCTATGACCTGCGAAAACGCGAAATGCGCCTGACAATGGAGCTGTCGCAGTCCGATCGCCGCCTGCAAGACGTCGCCGACGAGGTCGATCTTGTGCGCGGTGCTTTGCCGGAATTCGATCTGGAATCGTTCAACGCCGGGCATCTGACGCCGGTCTATTTCGGTAGCGCGATCAAGCATATCGGCGTCAGCGATCTGTTGGACGGACTAGCGGAATACGGACCCCCCCCCAGGGATCAGCCGGCGGATAAGCGGATCGTGCATGCCACCGACCCCGGCGTGACGGCGCTGGTCTTCAAAATCCAAGCCAATATGGACCCCAATCATCGCGATCGTATCGCTTTCGCGCGGGTGTGCTCCGGGCGGCTGGTGCGGGGCATGAAGATGAAACAGGTGCGCACTGGCAAAACCATTCCCCTCCATGCGCCGCAATTCTTCTTCGCCCGCGAGCGCGAAATCGCCGATGAGGCCTTTGCCGGGGACGTCGTCGGCATTCCCAACCACGGCACCTTACGTATCGGCGATACGCTGACGGAAGGCGAGGAACTGAATTTCGTCGGCGTGCCGTATTTCGCACCGGAAATCCTTCGTCGGGTGCAACTGAAAGACGCGATGAAAGCGAAAAAGCTGCGTCAAGCCCTCGTGGAACTTGCCGAGGAAGGCGTTGTGCAACTGTTCCGCCCGCAAGACGGCTCTGCGCCGCTGGTTGGCGTGGTCGGAACGTTGCAGTTGGATGTGCTGCAATCGCGACTGGCTGGGGAATACGGGGTGGAGATCGTCTTCGATACCCCCCCCTTCCAGTTGGCCCGTTGGGTGACATCCGCCGATCGCGTCGCGTTGGCGAAATTTATCGGGGAAAACCGTACCGGCATGGCCGACGATGTCGATGGCGACCCGGTGTTTCTGGCAACATCTAACTTCATGATGCGCCGCGCCGAGGAAATGGCGCCCGCACTGACGTTCCGGGATATTAAGGATGTCCGAGCGGACAAAGTCGCGGCTTAAACGCTCGGCTGCGTCCGGCGGTTGCCATTTGCGGCGGCATTGCCATGATGGGCCGGATAAATAAAGGAGACGACCATGCGCTGGGCACGCTTCGAAAAGAACGGCCAACCCTGCTACGCCGTTATCGAGGGCGATACCGTCATCCCCGTGCGCGGGTCCCCCTTCGAGGCGTGGGAACGCACCCCCGAGCGGCTGGCGTTGGCAGACGTCAAGCTGCTGGTGCCGGTGGTGCCGCCGACATTTTACGCGGCCGGCATGAATTATGCCGAGCATGTGTTGGAAGCAGCGGCGAAGTTGGGGCGTAAGCCGGACCTGCCCCCGAACGCCGATGCCGGCTACCGCACCGTCAACGCACTGATCGCACAAGACGAAAATATCGTGATTCCCGCCGATGCTACCGATCTCGTGCAGTACGAGGGCGAGTTGGTCGTGGTGATCGGCCGTAAGTGCAAACATCTGACGCGGGAGAATGCCCTGTCGGCGGTGCTCGGCTACACGATCGGCAACGACGTGAGCGAACGCACGTGGCAAAAATCCGATCGCACCCTTTGGCGCGCGAAAAACACCGATACGTTCAAGCCAATGGGCCCGTGGATCGAAACCGATGTGAAGCTGGAAGACTTGCGTACGACCGTCCGGTTGAACGGGGAAGAGAAGATTACGTTCGAAACCAACAAGATGATCCATGGCGTGGTGGATTTCTTGGTGGCGATGACGACTGTTCTGACCCTGTATCCGGGCGACGTACTGTGGATGGGCACGGAAGGTGCGACCGCGAATATGAAGCATGGCGATGTCTGCGAGATCGAGATCTCGGGGATCGGCACGCTGCGCAATCCGGTTGTGCGCGAAGGGATGTAATTCCTTGCGTACGCGTCAGGCAGGCGGCAAAAGCCGCTTGTCCTGAAAGACCTTGAACCATTTGCGGAACATCGCCTCGGTATCGATCGTTTCGGTGAAACCGGCTTGAAAGATTTTGATCGTCGAAACAAACGATGCCGGGCCGGGGTCGGTCGCGCCAAACCGCATCTGGTAATCCGCATATTCCAACGAAAGACCCACGAACGCATCCAGGCTCGGCGCCACCAATTTATACCGATTGCGGATAGAATCCCACGCGTTGGCGGAAATATCGCGAAGAGAGAACGGTATAGCTTCGCCAGGGATCATTCCCACGGCGTCCGCGATCGCCGGCCAGATGTTTTCCCAGACGAATACGTCGCCGTTGGTGACGTTGAACGTTTCATTGCGCGCGGCTTCGGACTCGCCGGCCCAGGCAATCGCGCGGGCCAGCAAATCGGCATCCACCGCTTGGCTAACGCGAGGGCCACCGCCGGGGTAGGGCAAAGTGTTGCCCATTTTGCGCATGGCGGCGGCGTAGACGCCCAGCGCGGGGATCAGGTTCATGGCGCCGCCGATTGCCTCTCCCACGATCAAAACCGGGCGCAGAATGGTCCAAGGCACCGACAGGGAGCGTAAATAGTCTTCCTGCGCCCAGTAGAAAGTGGGCTGCTCGCGCATTTCCGAACGGCCCTCGCGCGCGGGTACCTTCATTGGGCGAACGTGGACGCCGTAGGCTTTGGTGCCTTGTAGCAATGTGACGTGGCGTAAGCCGGGGGCTGCGGCGATCAGCGGTTCCAGCAGGTTGCGTAGCATCGCATCGTTCACGCGAATTTGCCGGTCGTCGCGCCAGCCGTCGACCAGACCGGGTAGTTCGAACAGCGCGGCATAGACGAGATGCGTCACGTCGCGCCATTCCGATGCAGCGTCTCGACAGGCGGCTGCGTCGGTCAGATCCACTGCCATGTGCCGCGCCCCGTGCAAATCCGGGGGGACGCGGCGGGAGAGTGCGATGGCGCGGGAACCGAAATGCTTCAGCGCGGCATAACCGACAAGGCCGGTTGCGCCAGCGACTAGAACCGTCATTTCCACCAACCGCGCTTGGGCAGTTCCAGCCCGAGGTTTTCCCGCAGAGTCGTGCCCCGGTATTCCTTTTGGTAGACGCCGCGCCGTTGCAGTTCGGGGACGACGTGTTTGACGAAATCCTCGAAGGTGCCGGGCGTGTACTGCGACAGCGACCTTAAGACTCGCACGAACA
>JBAXFK010000059.1:0-19779 GCA_037139955.1 Rhodospirillales bacterium | reverse complement strand
ACGTGCGTGGGCTTTCAAAGCGCTTCGGCACACGTCAGGTGGTTTCGGGACTGGATTTGCAGGTGCCGAAGGGCGAGATCTGCGGCTTCCTCGGCGGCAACGGCAGCGGCAAAACCACGACCATCCGCATGCTGTGCGGCCTGCTGAAGCCGGATAGCGGCAGCGGGACCTGCCTCGGGCTGAATGTCATTACCCAAAGCGGCGAGATCCGCTTGCAAGTCGGCTATATGACGCAACGTTTCAGCTTCTACGGAGAGCTGACGGTGCAAGAAAACCTCGATTTTGTGGCACGGCTTTATCGGCTGCCGGATCGCACCGAGGTCGTCGCGGACACCATGGCGCGGATGGATCTGACGAACCGCAAGGATCGCTTCGCCCGCGACCTGTCGGGCGGGTGGAAGCAGCGCATGGCGCTCGCGGCCTGCGTGCTGCATCGCCCCCGGCTGCTCCTGCTGGACGAACCCACCGCCGGGGTCGACGCCAAGGCTCGGCGCGAATTTTGGGACCTGATCGCCGACATGGCGATGGACGGTATAACGGTCCTAGTATCCACCCATTACATGGACGAAGCAGAACGGTGCAAACGCGTGGTGTACCTCGCGGGCGGCAAGCTGATCGTTCAAGGCACCGCCGAGGCCGTGGTGCGCGACGCCGGCCTTATCGTATTCGAACTGACCGGCGGCGGGATCGACAAGCTATCGAAGACCCTGCGCGGCGCGCCAGGGGTCGAAAGCGCAACCATTTTCGGCCAATCCCTGCGCGTGGTCGGATTGAACCGAGTGGAACTGGTGCGATCGATCGCGGTTCATGGCACCCAGGCCGGGGCGACGGCCGAGGAAGTGCCCTCCCGCCTCGACGATGTCTTCATCCATTTGCTTCGGGATTCGGAAGCGGAGCGATGAAAGGCTTTTCCTTCCTCCGGTTCCTGGCTGTGCTGAACAAAGAAACGTTGGAGATGCGGCGCGACAAGGCCACGATCGGACTGACGGTCATGCTGCCGCTCATCCAATTGTTCCTGTTCGGCTACGCGTTGAACGCCAACCCGCGGCATCTGCCGACCGGCGTGCTGGCTGCCGAGGAATCGCGCTACACCCGCGATCTGGAAGCCGCGCTGAATAACACGGGCTATTTCGACCTCCGCCGCTTTTCCTCCGAACAGCAAGCCGAAAACGCGCTGAAGCGGGGGGAGGTGCTGTTCGTCGTGAACATCCCGCCCGGCTTCACCCGCGACGTCGACACCGGGCGGCGGCCATCGATCCTGATGGATGCCGACGCCACCGATCCCACCGCGATCGCCCAAGCCAGCGCCGCCGTCAACGCGTTGAACAGCACAGCGTTTCAGCGGGATTTGCCGGTCGCGTTGCAAAACCTCGCGAATTCCGCGCCGTTCCAGGTAATGGTACACGCCCGTTACAATCCGGAAGCGATCACCGCGCTGAACGTCGTGCCCGGCTTGATCGGGGTGATTCTGAGCTTTTCCACCCTGGTCATCACCGCATTATCGATGACCCGCGAACGGGAGGCCGGAACGATGGAAAACCTGCTATCCATGCCGGTCCGACCGCTGGAGGTAATGATGGGCAAAATCGCCCCCTACGTCGGGCTGGGCTACATCCAAGTATTCCTGATCCTCGGGGTCTCGGTGGCCGTGTTCGGCGTTCCGGTGAACGGATCGATCCCGCTACTGCTCTCGGTGTTGGGGTTGTTCATCGCTTGCAATCTGGCGCTGGGCTTTACGTTCTCCACTATAGCGCGCACCCAAATGCAGGCGCAGCAAATGGCGCAATTCGCGCTGTTGCCGTCGATGATGTTGTCCGGCTTTATTTATCCGTTCGCCGGCATGCCGCTCTGGGCGCGCGTCATTGGCGAGACGCTGCCCTTGACCCATATCATTCGCATCTGTCGCGGCATCTTGTTGAAAGGCAACGGGCTGGCCGACATCGTGCCGGATATCTGGCCGATGGCGGTCTTCGCCGCGATCGCCACCACCGTCGCGGTGCTGTCGTACCGCGAAACCCTGGATTGATTTTTTGTCCGAGCCTATCGTCGTAAACAGGAGGAACCCGCCATGTTGAATATCGTTTCGTCCCTGAACCTCACCGACCCCACGCTGTTTCGGCAAGCCAACTACCTCGATGGCAAATGGGTCCAGGCCGATAGCGGCAAAACGCTGGTGGTGAAGAACCCCGCGACCGGTGCTGCGATCGGCGAAGTTCCCGCGATGGGCACCGCCGAGACTCGCCGCGCTATCGAGGCGGCGAACAAGGCTTGGCCAGCGTGGCGCGGGATGCTGGCGAAAGACCGCGGCACGATCCTGCGCAAATTGTCGGACCTGATGCTGGCGAATGCCGACGACCTCGGTGCCATCATGACCGCCGAACAAGGCAAGCCGCTGGCAGAATCGAAGGGCGAGATCGCTTATGCCGCCAGCTTCATCGAATGGTTCGCGGAAGAAGGCCGCCGCGTTTACGGCGACACCATCCCGCCGAACGCCAAGGGGCGCCGCATTCTGGTGACCAAGGAACCGATCGGGGTTTTCGCCGCGATCACGCCGTGGAACTTCCCGGCCGCGATGATCACCCGCAAAGCCGGCCCCGGCTGGGCCGCCGGCTGCACCGGGGTGATTCGGCCGGCGAGCCAGACCCCGTTCTCGGCGCTGGCAATCGCCGTCTTAGCAGAACGCGCGGGCATGCCAGCGGGTGTGTGTAACGTGATCACCGGCCCGTCCGGCCCGATGGGCGACGAACTGACCGCCAACCCGCTAGTGCGCAAGCTGTCGTTCACCGGCTCGACCGAAGTCGGTGCCAAGCTACTGGCGATGTGCGCGCCGACGGTGAAGAAGACCAGTATGGAACTGGGCGGCAACGCGCCGTTCATCGTGTTCGACGACGCCGACCTCGATCGGGCGGTGCTGGGCGCGATGGCGTCGAAATACCGCAACACCGGGCAAACCTGCGTCTGTGCAAACAGGTTGCTGGTGCAAGACGGCGTCTACGATGCCTTCGCCGCCAAGTTGAAAATCGCGGTGGAAGCGATGAAAGTCGGCAACGGTATGGAACCCGGCGTGAGCCAGGGGCCGCTGATCGACACAGATGCCGTTTTAAAGGTGGAAGAACACATCGCGGATGCTCTGTCGCGCGGGGCCTCGGTAGTGACGGGCGGGCAGCGTCATGCGCTGGGCGGCACGTTCTTCGAACCCACTGTGCTGGCGAACGTGCCGCGCGATGCCTTGATCTTCCGTGAGGAAACCTTCGGCCCGGTCGCGCCGTTGTTTCGGTTCTCGACCGAGGAAGAAGCCATCCAGATGGCCAACGATACCGAGTTCGGTCTGGCATCGTATTTCTATGCGCGCGACGTCGGGCGCATCTTCCGTGTGGCCGAGGCTTTGGAATACGGCATTATCGGCGTGAACGAGGGCATTATCTCGACCGATGTCGCACCGTTCGGAGGGATGAAGTCCTCGGGGCTGGGGCGGGAGGGTTCCAAATACGGAATCGAAGACTATCTGGAGATCAAATACATCGCGCTGGGCGGCCTCGACACTTAATGCTCGCAATCGCGGCGGCGACCGAAAGCGATCTGCCGTTCATTATGAAAACCGAGCGGCTGGCGGGCTACGAAGCGTTCGTCGGCCGTTCGGACGAAGCCCAGCATCGCAGCCGCATGGCAAACCCACAGGCGGCGCATTTCATCGCCCGCGACGGCGACCGGCCCGTCGGCTTCGCGATCCTTCGGGATTGGAATTCAGCCGACGGCATCACGTTATTGATGCGCATCGCCATGACAGAACCGGGCATGGGGCACGGCAAATCGTTCCTCCGCGCGCTGATGGATCGGGTTTTTACCGAAACCCCCTGCCATCGCTTCTGGCTCGGCCAGTTCCCGAACAACATCCGCGCGCGGCAAACTTACGAATCGGTCGGCTTCACGGCCGAGGGTATCGCGCGCGGCAATATCTATCTGTTCGGCCGGCACCACGACGAGTTGATCCTGTCGGTCCTACGTCCGGAATGGGAAGCGCGCCGCACGGCGGACGACAGCAGCCGTTACTAGCTTCCGGCGACGTCGTGCGATTCCTCGAAATACATGTCTTGCCAACGGGGCGCGATCCGCTTGATGCGGCCCACTTTCTGCATGAATGCGGCGAATGCCATAGTTTGTAGCGGTACTGTGGTATATTCCACGTCGGGATCCCGCACCCAATCGGTAAACCGATCCACCCCCACCTGCTTATCCCCGGTCATGGCCAGATATAGCTCGGCGGTCTTGCGGGGTTCGGCTTGGATGAACGCATTCGCCTCTTTCTGCGCACCCAGCACGGCGGCGCAGATTTTCGGATTGGCGTCGTGGAACTTGCGGGTTGCGAGCAGCACACCGTTGGTGTGTTTACCGCCGGTCACGTCGTACGATTTCAGCACCTGGTGCATGCCCGGCATCGCCAACTCGTAATAATAAAACGGCGAGCTGGCGAAATGGCAGGTAATTTCAGAAAGACCGCCAGCAACCGCCGCCATCGCATCCGGATGGGCCAGCGTCACCGTCAGCGGATCCAATTTCGCGTATCGATCGAATCCCCACATCTGCGCTGCCGCCATTTCCAGCGTCAACGCGTGGCCGGTGATTTTCACGCCGGGCAGCGCGATACGATCTTTCTCGGTAAGATCGGCGATGGAACGAATACGATCCTGCTTCGTCACCATCACGAACGGCATGCATTGCAGCGCCGACAGCGCTCGGACCTCCTGCGGGGTGCCGAATGTTTTGTCCCACAGGGTCGCCAGCGTGGTGCTGCCCGGACCGATGAAATCCACCTGCCCCGCGAGCAGCGCATCGATTTGCGGGCCTGGGCCGCCGAGAACGGACCACTCGGCTTTCAGACCGGGAATGCCGACGCGGGCAGCATGCTGTTCGATCAGGCCCTGCTTTTCCATGACCATCATCGACATGTAACCGAGGCCGTACTGCTTGGACACGCGCACGACCGGCGCCTCGGCCCGAGCGGGGCGGATCAAGGTGGGAAGGGCGAGCACGGCGGCTCCAAGATCGCGGCGGCGCATGGTGGATACTCCAGTTCGATGCGCGACCTTGCCACGCGCCCTCCCCCGCCACAAATTGGATGCAGGAAAACTAAGGATAGCCAAGATGGACTTCGACCTGTTCGTGATCGGCGGCGGTTCCGGCGGCGTGCGGTGCGCCCGCATCGCGGCGGGACATGGCGCCCGGGTGGGCGTGGCCGAGGAGCGTTTCTGGGGCGGCACCTGCGTCAACGTGGGCTGCGTGCCGAAGAAGCTGCTGGTGCAGGCCGGCGAATACGGCGCCTGGGCCGACGACGCCGCAGGGTTCGGCTGGACGATCGAGAAAGGTCCGCACGACTGGGGTAAGCTGATCGCCGCCAAAGACCAGGAAATAAGCCGCCTCAACGGCATCTATCGCCGCTTGTTGGGCGGGGCCGGCTGCCAGATTTTCGATGCCCGTGCGACGATCGTCGACGCGCATACGCTGGATGTCGGCGGTCAGCGCATCACCGCCGAGCACATCGTTATCGCGACGGGCGGGAACCCCGAACGGCCGGCGATTCCGGGGGCAGAATTGGGCATCGTCTCCGACGATACGTTCTATCTCCCAGTCATGCCGAAGACGATCGCGATCGTCGGCTCCGGCTTTATCGCGGTCGAATTCGCCGGCATTTTCAAGGCGTTGGGCGCCGAGGTGCATCTGATCTACCGTCAGCCGCTGCCGCTTCGCGGGTTCGACCGGGATTTGCGAGAAGGGCTGGCCGAAGCACTGACCGCACAGGGCGTCGTCCTGCATCCGTCGTGCAATCCCGAAAAGGTCGAAGCCAAAGGCGACCGCAAGGTCCTGACCTATGGCGACGGGCAAACGCTGGATGTCGACACTGTGTTCTTCGCCACAGGCCGGCGCGCCGCGACGAAAAATTTGGGCCTGGAGAACGTGGGCGTTACGACCGACAAGAACGGCGCGGTGGTCATCGACGCCCAACTTCGCACTGCGGCACAGAAAATCTATGCCATCGGCGACGTCACGGATCGCATCAACCTCACGCCGTTCGCCATCGCCGAGGGCCACGCTTTGGCCGACAGCCTGTTCGGCAAGAACCCGCGTTCGGTTTCGTTGGATAACGTGCCTGCCGCCGTCTTCTCCACCCCGCCGATCGGCACGGTTGGGCTGACAGAAGAACAAGCCGCCGCCAATGGACCGGTCGATGTCTACGTCGCGAAGTTCACCCCGATGCGCCATACGCTGTCGGGCCGAGCACGCAAGACGACGATGAAGCTGGTTGTGGATCAGGCGACGCAGGTTGTCGTCGGTGCCCACATGCTGGGCGAGGACGCGCCGGAACTGATCCAAGGCATCGCCATCGCGGTGGTCATGGGCGCCACGAAGTCCGACTTCGATCGCACCATCGGCATCCACCCCACCGCAGCCGAGGAATTTGTCACCATGCGCACCCGCACGCGCGTAGCGGGGGTCGCGCAAGCCGCCGAATAGAGCGGTTTTTCGTTAAAGGGAGGAAAAATAATGAAAAGACGTATGTTCCTCGGTGCCGCAGGCGCTGCCGCTTTGGCGCGCCCGGCGATCGCTGCCGAAACCAAGACTCTGATTTTCGTGCCGCAGACCAACCTGACCAGCCTCGATCCGGTGTGGACGACGGCCACCGTCACCCGCAATTTCGCGCTGATGGTGTACGAAGGCCTATACGGCCGCGACCAGGGGTTCGAACCGAGGCCGCAAATGCTCGCGGGGCATGTCGTCGACAACGATGGGCTGCGTTGGACGATGACGTTGCGGGACGGCTTGTTCTGGCACGACGGCACCCCGGTATTGGCGCGCGACTGCCTCGCGTCGTTGCAGCGTTGGTTGAAGCGCGATCCCACCAGCGTGATTATCGAGGCCCGTGTCGCCGAGATTACCGCACCCGACGACAAGACCCTGGTGTGGCGGCTGAAGAAACCGTTCCCGCTGCTGCCGCATTTCCTGTCCAAGATGCAGCCGCAACCGGTGATGATGCCCGAGCGGTTGGCGGCGACCGATCCGCATAAGCAAATTGTCGAAATCGTCGGAAGCGGGCCGTTCCGTTTCCTCAAGGACGAATTCGTATCCGGCGCGCGTGCGTCCTTCGCGCGGTTCGATAAATACAATCCACGCCAAGAGCCACCGTCGTACAACGCCGGCGGGCACAAGGTACATGTCGATAAGGTCGAATGGCGGGTAATCCCGGATTCCGCGACGGCTGCCAACGCGCTGACCGCTGGAGAGGTCGATTGGGTGGAATTGCCGCAGCCCGATCTGATCCCGATGCTGAAAAAGGCGACGGGCGTGACGACCGGGTTGCTCGATCTGTACGGCACGTTCGCGCTGCTGCGCCCCAACCATCTGCACGGCCCCACCAACAATCCCGGCGTGCGGCGCGCCATGATGGCGGCGATCGATCAGCGGGAAACGATGACGGCGGCGATGGGCGACGATCCCGCCACCTGGAAAGCACCGATCGGCTATATCGTACCCGGATCGGCCTCGGCGACCGAAGCGGGCATGGACACCGTCCGGCTGCGCAAGAGCACCGACGAGATCAAACGGATGCTCGACAAGGCCGGGTATGCCGGGGAAACGCTGGTTTTCATGCATCCCACCGATCAGCTGGTCTACCACGCGGTCGCCACCGTCGCGGCCGATGCGTTCCGCAAGATCGGTATGACGGTAGACGAGCAATTGGTGGATTGGGGCACGGTGGTGCAGCGGCGCCCATCGAAGGAACCGCCGTCCAAAGGCGGCTGGGGCATCTTCCCAGCCGGGGCGCCGGGGCCGGAATTCGCCGACCCCTTGCTGTCGAACCCGATGCGCAGCAACGGCCCAAAGGCTTGGTTCGGCTGGCCGGAAGACGAGCGGATCGAAAACGCCCATGCGGCTTGGATCGATGCAGCTTCGGACGCCGAACGGCGCAAGATCGAGGCAGATTACCAGCTCGCGGCATTCGATTCCGTGCCGGTTATCCCCTGCGGCCAGTATTTGCCGCACGCCGCGTGGCGATCGAACCTGACCGGTTTGGTCAAGGGATCGGCACCCGTCTTCTGGGGGGTGGATAAAACCTAGAAGAAATCGCACCGCCGCCAAAAAAACGGCGCGCCTTTAACCTTTCGTTAACCCCATGCTGGTACACCGCTCTCTTGCCCAGCATGGAAGGCGCGGACGGCCATGGCCCATACCGAAGCGGCGTACGAGGAACTCTCGCAGATCGTGCATCTTCTTCCAGTAGGGGTCCTGACGTTCGCGGCGGACGGCACCGTCGGCTTGCGCAATACCGTGGCGACCCAGCTCCTGATGCCGTTGCTAGGGGAGCAGGCGTTGGACAATCTCTTCTATGCGCTACGCCATCTCTGTCCCGAGCTAGCGACCGCGGTCGCCGGCCATAAGGAACCGACGGGTTCGATCCTGGACCAGCGCCGCATCGACGGGCGCGTGGGACCGCGCAAGATCGTGTTGTCGCTCAGCGTCGCGCGGGTGAACCCGGCCACCTGCATGGCCGTGGTCCGCGATATCACCCGCCTGACCGACATGGCGACCTTCGCCTTCGCCGGTTCCGATTTGTTGATCGATGCCGATGGCGACGGCACCATCGGCTGGGCCGGCGGCGCCTTCGGGCCGCTGATGGGACGAACATCGCATCAGGTGGTGGGACAGAAGTTGAGCGCACTGATCGCGCCGCGCGATCGAGAAGCTTTGGCGAGGACCCTCGCCACTGGCACACGCGGCCGCATAACGCCGACGATCTTACACCTCGCAAACGCCGGGGAGACCCGGGGCGTGGTCACCGGGCTCGCACTCACGGGACCGACCAAGCGCTTCTTCGTCACCATCGGCCGCCCCCCCGAAGCGGCGAACGACCCCGACACATCGCTGAAGCCGAGTAAAGATTTCGGCATGGAAGCCGTCAATTGGGTGCGCGGGGGGCAGTCCGCAGTGCTCGGTTTGCTCGACGTCGGCGACTGGGACAAAACGACCGCCGGGCTGAACCAAGTCCATCTCGATAGCCTGAAACGCGAAATCGGCCGTCTCGCTGGGGAGGATAACAACGACGCAGTGGTGGTCGGGGAAGTCGCCGACGGCCGTTTCGGCATCCTCGGACCCGTCGGGACCGACCTCACCCGGCTCGGCGATGCGCTACGCGATCTCGTCGCTGGCTTTTCGCCCGGCGGCAAGGCGGAAGTGAAGGGTAGCCAAGTCGCCCTCGACGCCGGCGGACTGACGCTGACCGAGTCGGTGCAAGCCTTGCGCATCGTCCTGTCGCGCTTCGGCACGGCGGGCAACGACGGTCTGGACGAAGCGGGCCTGACGGGCGGGCTGTCGGGCATCCTAGAGCAAGCAAGCCAGCACCAGCGGGCCCTGGCCGGCATGATCGACGGGGGTAAGTTCACCTTGCAATACCAGCCGGTTGTCGCCCTGGCCGACCGATCCATCCATCATTTCGAAGCGCTGTTGCGGCCGGAAGCCGGACCGCACAACCCGACGTCGAACCCGCAGGAATTCGTCACCATGGTCGAAGCGGTCGGACTAGCGGTGGCGCTGGATCGCGCGGTTTTGCGGCGTGCGTTGTCGGCCATACGGGAAACCGGCAAGTCGATAGCGGTGAACGTGTCCGGTCTGTCGATCGCCGATACCGCCTTCGCCGACCTGCTAATCGACGCAGCCTCGGGCGTGCCGCCTGGCAAGTTGTTGATAGAGTTGACCGAAACGGCGGAAATCGCCGACCTTCCAGCGGCGGCAGGACGGATCGCCCGCCTGCGCGCCGCCGGATCGCCGGTCTGTCTGGACGATTTCGGCGCCGGCAGCGCATCGTTCCGCTATTTGCGGGACCTGAAGGTCGATATCGTTAAAATCGACGGTACCTATGTCCAAGCGGCGACACACAGCGACCGGGGACGGGCATTCGTGACCTCGATGCGGGAACTCGCGACCTCCAGCGGCGCCGAGACTATAGCGGAAATGGTGGAAACCGAAGCCGAAGCCGCGCTGATGATTGCCCTGGGGGTGCAGTACGGGCAGGGCTGGTTATTCGGCCGCCCCGCCCCGATCGCCACCGCCGCACCGAGAAAATGGCGCTATTGATCTCTAGAAGAATCGGAATCCGGTTCTATACGTAGCGGCAATTGTTACCGTGAGGACCGTCCGATGCCGCGATTGATGCGCGCCCTGATTGGGCTATGCTTATTACTCGCCGCCTCGGCCCGAACCGAGGCCGCAGACATGCGCAATTGGGTGGTTGGCTGGACGAGCGCGATGCAAGGCCCTTACCCCACGGGCAACCCCACCGCGCAACCGGAACTGAAATTCGTTTTCCCAGTCCCCGAACAAGGCGCAACCGACCAAAGCTTCCGTCTGATCGTACGGCCGGATCTCTGGGGCAAAGAAGCGAAATTCCGCCTGTCGAACACGTTCGGTACGAAGCCGGTCACCTTCGCGGGCGCACGCCTGGGCTTGCAAATATCCGGTGCGGCGCTGTTGGCGGACAGCAACCGGGTCGTCACGTTTAACGGACGCAACAGCGTTACCGTGCCGCCCGGCGGATCGGTCTGGAGCGACACGGTCGTACTGACCTTCGTGAAAGACTCGGCCGATCCGCTGCTGACCGGTCGCAAGTTGGCGATAAGCTTCCATGTCGTCGGCAATAGCGGTCCGATGACTTGGCATGCGAAGGCGTTGCAGACGTCCTATCTGGCGCAGCCCGGCGCACCGGCCACCGACGACGAAACCGAAGCCGCATTCCCGTTCACCACCACGTCGTGGTACTTCCTCGACGCCGTCGCGGTCACCGCGCCGGTCGGGACGAAGGCGATCGTGGCATTCGGGGATTCGATCACCGACGGCACCGCATCCACCATCAATGGCGACGACCGGTGGCCGGATGTCTTCTCCCGCCGGCTCCATGCCGCCTACGGCGGGCGGTTCGCTGTGGTCAATCAGGGTATCGGCGGGAATCAGGTCGTAGGACCTGCGGAGTATACGCCCGCGAAGCCGGTCAATGGCGGTCCATCCGCGCTCAGTCGGCTGGACCGGGACATCGTTGGCTTACCCGGCGTCGGCGCGGTTGTTTGGCTGGAAGGCATCAACGATTTCGGCACAGCCGGCGCGACGGTGGAAGCGGTGATGCAAGGCTACCGCGACGGCGTGGCGCATCTGCGCCGCAACATGCCAGGGGTAAAAATCTACGTCGCAACCCTGACCACCGCGCTGAACAGCACGCCGACCCACGGCACGACGGAGGTCGAGGGGAAGCGTAAAACCCTGAACGCTTGGTTCCGATCGGAGAAGATCTTCGACGGCGTAGCGGATTTCGATGCTGCGACATTGGACGCGGCGACCGGGGCTTTGAAGGCAACATTCAAGCCGGGATCTTCCATCGGCGGGCCCGGCGATGGGCTGCATCCAAACCGAGCCGGGTATGCAGCGATGGGCGGGGCGATAGATTTGGGGTGGTTTAAGAAATAGCATCGTGTTCGCACCGACGACCGGAGGGCCTGCGACGGCTTTATCTGCCTCCGCGACACTCGGGTGGAAACCTTAAAACACACCCACAACTACCGCCGAAAGAAATACACCGTTACACTCGCACACAAAACCAAAACTGCCCCACGCACGACCGAGGGCGGCAGGTACCTGGCCCCGCGCGCACCCAAATAGCCGCCCGCGATAACGGAAAGCAGCATCGCCAGCATCTCCGGCCAGCGTACAGCCCCCGCCAGAACGAAGCAGATCACCGCCATTGCATTCGCTGCGCTGACCAATAACGTCCGAGCCGGCGCCATCGATTTCAGGTCGGCGGCGTCGAATAAGCTCCAGGCCGCCATCATCATCAGCCCGACCGCGCCCCCGAAATAGCCGCCGTAGATCGCAACCAAGAACTGTACGATCAGCACCGGCGCTTTACCGATATGCACCTTGCCGGACAATGCTTGCACAACCTCCCGCCCGCCGGCGAAAACGAGGGTGGCGAGGAGTAGTAACCAGGGAATGACCGCGTCGAACGTATGGCCGGGCGTAAACAACAGCAGCAGCGCCCCGACGAGCCCACCCAGCAGGGTGATCGGCACGAGGGTGTTCAGCGACAGACCGCCGATGCCGACCATCCCGTCGCGATAGGCCCAGGAACTGGCCAGCGTGCCCGGCAGCAGCGCCACCGTGCTGGTGGTATTTGCGATTACCGGGGGCAGGCCGGCGAACACCAAAGCCGGAAATGTTACAAACGAGCCACCGCCCGCCACCGCATTCATCGCGCCGGCCAAAAGACCGGCCCCGATCAGAAGCGGGATATGCTCGATCACAATGCCTCCGGCACGTTGCGATCCAGCTCAGCCAGCCAGACGGCAGCATTGCCGTCGGATGGGGCGCGCCAGTCGCCGCGGGGGGACAGGGAGCCGCCGGCCGAGACCTTCGGGCCGTTCGGCATCGCGCTGCGCTTGAATTGGCTGAAGGCAAAGAAGCGCACGACGAACTCGCGCATCCAACGACGGATGGTCGGCAGATCGTATTGCTTGCGACGTTCGGGCGGGAAATGCGGCGGCCATGCACCGCGTTCGGCATCCTCCCATGTGTGCAACGCCATGAAGGCGATTTTCGACGGGGGAAAGCCATAGCGCAGGACATAGAACAAAGTGAAATCCTGCAACGCATAGGGGCCGATCTTGGCTTCCGTGCTCTGCGGCATTTCTCCGACGCCCGCAGGAATCAACTCGGGAGAGATTTCCGTCGAGACGATAGCGTCCAGCGTGATGCAGACGTCGTCGGGAAAACGCTTGGTGCCGATAATCCAGCGAAGCAAATGCTGGATCAGGGTTTTCGGCACCCCTGCATTGACGTTGTAGTGCGCCATCTGATCGCCGACACCGTAGGTACACCATCCCAGCGCCAGTTCGGACAAATCCCCGGTACCGATCACGATGGCACCGTTGCGATTGGCGAGACGGAATAGATAGTCGGTGCGCAATCCCGCCTGCACATTCTCGAACGTGATATCGAACTGATTGGTGCCATCGGCATAGGGATGCCCGATATCGCCCAGCATCTGGATCGCCGCCGGTTTGATATCCAGCTCGGCTGCCGTGACGCCCAGCGCTTTCATCAAGTCCCAAGCATTGCTTTTGGTATAATCGGACGTAGCGAAACCCGGCATCGTATAGGCGAGAATGTTGCCACGCGGCAGTCCGAGGCGATCGAAGGCTTGTGCGCAGACGATCAGCGCCTGGGTCGAATCCAGCCCGCCGGAAATTCCGATCGCTACCTTCTTCAAACCCGTTGCCTGCATCCGCTGCATCAGGCCGGAGACTTGGATGTTGTAAGCCTCGTAACAATCCTGCTCCAGTCGAGCGACATCGGCGGGAACAAAGGGAAAGCGTTCGAGGGTGCGGAGGAAGCCGACATCGCCCGTTGGCGGCGCCAGGGTAAACCCGATCGTGCGGTAATGGCGCATGTTGCGGCGGCGATTGGTATCGAAGGACCCCATCTGCAACCGTTCCTGCCGCAGCAAGTCCAGATCGATATCCGCCACCGCCGCGCCGTCGTCGCTGGGGAACCGTTCGGTTTCCGCCAGCGCAACGCCGTTTTCGAACACCGATGCCTGCCCGTCCCACGCAAGATCGGTCGTCGACTCCCCTGCCCCGGCGGCGGCGTAGACATAGGCAGCGAGGCATCGGGCCGATTGCGACCGACACAGCAGTGTCCGAATCTCCGCCTTACCGATCGTGATATTGCTCGCCGACAAGTTCGCCAGCACCGTCGCCCCCGCCAACGCTGCCTCGCTGCCGGGCGGCACCGGGACCCACATATCCTCGCAAATCTCGGCATGCACCACGAGGCCGGAACAATCGTCGGCAGCGAAGAGCAGGTCGGTGCCGAATGGGACTCGAAAACCGGCCAACGCGATTTCACCGCCTACTTCGCCATCGCCGCTCGCAAAGTGGCGTTGCTCGTAAAACTCCCGATAATTCGGCAAATGGATTTTAGGAACGACTCCCAGCAGCTTCCCGCGATGAATCGCCAACGCACAATTGAACAGCGCGCCCCGATGCCGCAGGGGGGCGCCGATCAGTAGCAGCGGCATCAGATCGGCGGACGCCCGAACGATCGCGGCGATCGCGGCTTCAGTTGCATCCAGCATCGCTTTTTGGTGCAGCAAATCGCCGATTGAGTAGCCGGACACACATAATTCCGGAAACACCGCCAATGCCACCGCTCGGCTGCCGCACTCCCTGGCGATACGGAGAATGGTGGTTGCGTTCGCCTGGGGGTCGGCGAGCGCCGTTCGTGCGGTACACGCGGCAACGCGGGCGAAGCCATGACGATAGATGGATCGGAAGCTCATGGCGGCACTATCGCGCGGGTTTCCGGCCCGCGCTACCGGCATCGGTGCGGCGCCGGCCGAAGCGAAACTATTGACAGGCACGGAATCGAGGCGGAGCATCCGCCCCCGATACACGGGGCTATCTCGCGACACCCGAAGTGCTCCCAAAGGGCGGCGCTGACGGATGTAGCGCCGCTCCGCGCCGATCCATCGCCTCGCCGCCAAAAAAACCGCTAAAGGAGAGTCCCGTGCAACAACCGATCCAGTATTCCGCCGAACTCGAACCGCTCGTGCAACTGATCGAGGACACGCATCCTACCGAGATCCTCGAACGCACCATGGAGAAACTACGGGCCGGCGTACCGATGACCACGATGCTGGCTGCCTCGGCGCTGGCCGTGACGCGCTCGTCCGATCTACCGCCCGGCCATCACGGCGGCCCCCTGCACCCCGTCGCCGGATTGCACGCCATCAATGGCCTGTCGCACCGGCTGGAAGGCGAGCAGCGCTTCCTGCCGATCCTTCAGCACGTCGCGCTGTCGAACAAACATATTCATCACCCCGAAATGGGCCCCTATATCCTGCTCGACTTCAAGCCGCTGGATGCCGGCGGGGTCGAAGCGACCAAGGCCGCGTTCCTGCACTCCTGCACTCGCGGCGAAACCAACAAGGCCGACCATTTCTTTCTATGGCTCTGGCAAAATATCCCCGCCATCGAGGCGTTCGATCTGCTGATGAGCGTGGCGATCCCCAAGAATATCCTGGACGATCACTACTTCATCTACCCCGCCTTCACTTGGCGCGCGCTGGAGGCGATCGGCCAAGAGCACACCGCCGTGCTCATGCGCCCGGCCGTGCGCTATGTCGCACGCTTCCCCAAAGCGCCGAACAGCCCGGAGATCGAGAGCCTGATCGACGATATGGACCTGCTGAACAAGGTCACGCGCCAGAAGTCCGGCGACGACGAAACCGCAGCGATCGGCGCGTTGGGCGAGCAAATCCGGGCGATCGAGGACTTCAGCAAGATCCCCGTCACCCTGGCGCAAGCCCTGGCCGATGGCCTGTCGCTCGACGGCACGGCGGAAGCCATGTCGATCGGTGCCGCCGGCCTGTTCATGCGGTCGTTGACCGGTAACCCGATGGACGTGCATCTGCACACCAGCGCCAACCTCCGCCGTTATTTGGTCGGGCTGGAAGGGTTCAGCCTGCGCAATAAAATTCTGTCTATTCTGTTCTGGCACACCGGCCCGGAAGTGAAATCCACCCAGCGCCGGATGGAGCCGCCGCCGCAACCGAACCCCGAAGTCATCGCCGCCCTGCCCTGGATGTCCGAGGACGATCTGCTGAATGCGGTCTGCCAGAGCATCTACGACCAGCCGCCGACCGATTGGTCCAAGGTCACCAACCTCGGCCTCATGCGGGCGGTCCCCGAAGTTAAGATCACCATCAATCTGGCGACCCAGTATATGAGCTTGGGTTACAGCGCGCAGAAGATGATGACGCGCCTCGGCACGATCGTGTGCCGCGACAACTTCACCGAGATGCATGCCTACAAGCATCATCAGGCGATCGTCGAAGAATACCATGCCACGCGGGCGCCGTGGCGCGATCTGCATGTGATCGCGGGCGCTCAGGCGGCGGCGATATCGCATGGCAAGAGCATGGAAAACTACACCGGCGCTATGGACCTGCTGCACGACTGATTATTCGTGCGACGCGTTCGAAAAGGGGGCCTTGTGCCCCCTTTTTTTTGTCGGTTGGAACCGCTGAAAGCCGTCGCTATCCGCCGATTTCCCGCAAAAAAGTCTCAACGAACGCATGCATCGTCCGCGACCGCTCGGCCGCCATCGCCTGTCCCGCCGAGGTGAGGAACCCGCCGACGATCTGGAACAGCTTGGCCTTAAAGTGATCCAGCACGAACCTGCGGTCGTCCAACGGGCGGTGCTCGGCCGAGGGATCGCCGGGGCTATACAGACCGGACTGCAAACGCCCACCGATATAGAAGCAACGCGCCACGCCGATTGCCCCGATCGCATCCAGCCGATCGGCATCCTGCATAATGCGCGCCTCCAGCGTCTCGGGTTGTAGCCCGGCGGAGAAACTATGGGTCGCAATAGCATGCGCCAACGCATCCACCCGCGCCGCCGTCCACCCCAACGGCACGACCAATTCCCGAGCGCGGTCGGCGGAAAGGCGGGAGGCTTGGGAGCGGAGGGGAGAGTCTTTCTCCACCGCCACGCAATCGTGCAAAACGACCGCCGCCAACAAAAGCTCGGTATCCGCCGCAGGCTCGGTCGCGGCGATAGCCAACGCGTTCCGCCAGACCCGCTGAATATGGGTCAAATCGTGCGACCCGTCCGTGCCCTGTGGGCCCAGGAAAGCCAGCAATTCGGCGGCGAGGGCGGTGTGCGGTGCGAAATTCATGGCCGGCTCCATGCCGTTGCGCCGCGCCTTGTGTCAACCGCCGGCCGCGTGCGAAGCTCGTTGCAATCAATTCGGAGGACAACGCCATGGCCGATATAAGTGCGGAACTCGACTTCCTCGCAGGCATCAAGGTGGTCGATTTCACCCAATTCGAAGCCGGTCCGTCTTGCACCGAGGCGCTCGCATGGTTCGGGGCCGAAGTCGTGAAGATCGAAAACCCCGGCGCGGGCGATCCCGGCCGTCGCCTACGCAAAGGCCAACCCGACGACGATCCGTATTATTTCCACATGTTCAACGCGAACAAAAAATCCATCACGATGAATCTGAAATCGCCGCGGGGTTTGGAACTTGTGAAGGACTTGCTGCGCAAAGCGGATGTCTGCGTGGAAAACATGGCACCCGGCACCATCGAGCGCCTCGGCCTGGGTTACGAAGACGTCAAAGCCATCAATCCCGGCATTATCTATTGCCAGATCAAGGGCTTCGGCACCGGCAGCCCCTACGAAAAGAACCTCGCATTCGACATGATCGCGCAGGCGACCGGCGGCACCATCAGCGTGACCGGCGAACGCGGCCGTCAACCGGTGAAGCCCGGCATTTCGCTGGGCGATACCGGTACCGGCATGACCATGGCTGTCAGTATCCTGGCCGCGTTGCATAAGCGGACCAAAACCGGTGAAGGCCATCGGCTGCAAGTCGCGATGCAGGACGCGATGCTGCATTACATGCGCACGAATTTCTCCACCCAGGCCAAATTCGGCACGGCGGTGGAACGCGACGGCACCCGTTCCGGCGGTGGCACCAATGGCCCGTCCGGGCTGTATCCCTGCGCGCCCGGCGGTCTGAACGACTACGTGTGGATCATGACCAGCCGCGGCAATCCCGAACATTGGGTACGCCTGTGCAAGGTGATGGGACGCGAGGAACTGACCGACGATCCCCGCTTCGCCACGCCCTCGGCGCGCGTCGCCAACGACGCGGAACTCGATCCGATCATCCGCGAATGGACGATGCGGCACACCAAGCACGAAGCCATGGCCCTGGTCGGCGGCGCCGGCATTCCCGCCGGCGCGGTGCTGGATACGATAGAACTGCAAAACGACCAGAGCTTTATCGATCGCGGCATCATGCAGTTCATGGAACACCCGGTGCACGAACCGTTCAAAATGCCGGCATGGCCCGTACGGGTCGACGGCAAAACCGCAAAGGTGAAAGCATCGCCGATGCTGGGACAGCACGTGGGCGACGTGTTAACGAACTGGCTGGGCTTGAGCGGTTCGGATGTGGAGTCGCTAAAAGCCGATGGCATCGTTTAAGGAGTATTCGAAATGGCCGTAACGACCTTCAAAGTCGGCGACATTACCATCCATCGCGTGGTGGAACAGGAAGGGCCGTTCTTCGACCCGCTGACCTTCTTCCCCGATCTGTCGAAGGAGGTGCTGGAAGAAAATCGCGGCTGGATGACCGACGGTGGCTATTTGGATCGTGCCAATGGCGAACTGGTGCTTTGCATCCAGTCCTATTTGATCCAGACCCCGCACCATAACATCTTGATCGACAGTTGCGTCGGCAACCACAAACCCCGGCCTACACGCCCGTTCTGGAACATGATGAACACCGACGCCTTCGAGCGGAATCTGAAAGCGACAGGCGTCTCCGCAGATCAAATCGATTACGTCATGTGTACCCATCTGCACGTCGATCACGTCGGCTGGAACACCAAGTTGAAAAACGGACGTTGGGTACCGACATTCCCCAAAGCTAAATACGTGTTCTCCGACCGGGAATTGGCTTACTGGACCGAGACGGAACAAAAAGATCGTGAAATGGCACCGTGGATCACCGATTCCGTGCTGCCGATCGTCGCGGCGAAGCGGGAGGAGATCGTGAAAAGCGATTTTGCCTTCAGCGATATTCTGAAACTGATCCCGACACCGGGCCACACGATCGACCATTTTTCGGTCCAAGTCGGCAAGCCCGGCAACGAAGCGGTTATCACCGGCGATATGATCCACTCGCCGATCCAGGCCCGCTATCCGGAACTGGGCATGCGAGTCGATTACAATTCGCCACAGGCCGGAGAATCGCGGCGGAAATTGTTCGGGCATTTGTGCGATTCATCGACGCTGGTATGCACCGCGCATTTCCCGTCACCGTCGTCGGGACGCATCAAGCGTTGGGGCGATGGGTTTAAGTTCGAGGCTGTTTAAAGGCTTTTTGCAGCGGGGATGCTGGGAATCTATAGGATAGCGATATCCTACAAATTGTCGGTATCCCCGAGCGGTTATTTATTTCACCCAGAATCGATTTCGCGCGCACTCGTCAAAACCTAGCCTTTTATACAGCGCAACAGCGGGCATGTTCGTGGCGACGACCTGCAAACCGATCCGAGTGGCATCCTGTGTCGCAGCCCAAGCCTCCAACCCACGCAAGACCGTTTCTGCCCCGCCCTGACGCCGATTTTCGTCGCGGGTGGCGACACATTCGATTACCGCACAGCCGAAGCCAATGACCGCCAGCGCGGTCGATATAACACGACCATCCCGGCGACAGGCGAAAAACTGGCGGGGCTGCGGAATGGCATCCAGAATACGCGTGTTTACAATGCGGCGATTTTCCGTGATCGCGCCTAGGTAGACATCGCGCCATTCCGGTACCGCACTTACGTATCGTTGCGTATCGGATGGTGCCGCGACTGCCGCAATTTGCTTGATCATCGTGATGGTTGACTCGGTCTCGCGGTAACCGCGCGCGCGAAGCCTGTCCGCAAGATCGCCCGGCTGCGTCAAATCGAAGGTCTGGAACCGAGGGGCAGTGTTTTGGATGCGATAGAAGTTTTCGACGATATCGATCGCAGTTTCAGGATCGTTGCCGGTGAAACCGACCGTGGAAACAGAATTGGCCCGCTGCGACCCACCGCCGGAATACCGCCAGTGCCAGCCTTGCACATCGGAACGTGTCAACGACTTTGATACACCGGGTTCGGCAATTTAAGCTCGCTC
>JBAXFK010000058.1:0-20284 GCA_037139955.1 Rhodospirillales bacterium | reverse complement strand
GGGGACATTCCTATCTGGCAGAACAAGGGGACATTTCTATTGGGCGTTGACAGCGTAGAAGTGTAACGCTGCTGCTACACCGCGCTTTTGATCTGGATCAAGGACATCCCCGTGCCCACGCGACAGCGTGCGTGCAGTATAAGAGAAGGGGACGATCCATGGTGCTGTTTCAAGGGGGGCCGGCAACGGTCGATCGCCTGCGGGAAGAAATTCAGGGCGTATTCTACCGTGAGGCAACCAATACCTTTTGTCGTTTGGTCACGCAGGAGGATCGGCCGCTCAAATCCATGATTAAGGAGGCGATTGCCGCTGCTGCGCCCTATGTTCAGGTGCCGTCCCATTTGATGCGCTTGCCCACCGGCGAAATGCGCGGCGTGAATTACGATCACACCATCCTGGGTTGGCGCGGTGCAATTTCCTTGATGCGCGAGCTTGGCGATGCCCGCGGCGTCCTGCCGAGCGTGCAGGCGATGTGGTATGTGCCGCAGGGTTTGAATGTGTGGGAACAGGTCATTTGCGAGTTTCCCGGTCATTACGCGCGCGACGGCGAACAATGCAATCGCAAATTCCCGGGCCCCGACGAGCATGAAAATCGTTTCGACGGCCCGGCCTGGAACCCACCGAAAATCTATTTTGCGGACCACGCCCCGATCCTCGGCGGTTCGGTGGACGAGCGCTTGGACCGCATGTCCTGGGCGATCGCCGAAGGCGATAAGGTCGATGCGTACGGATTATTCCTCGGGTTGGCTCAGGACCCGGCCAATCGGAAGCGTTTGAAGGACGCAATTTTATTCTCGGGTATTATCGATTTGCAGGACACGATTATCAATCGCGGCGGGTATCAAAATATCGGCCACAAGGCGCTGCGTGCCCGGGCGTTGGTCGATATCGCCGATTATCTCGGCTGGGACAATTCGCACGAGCTGATGTACACGGTCGTTCCCGATCTCGCGTGTTCGCCGCATTTGCATGGGCTTTGGACAGAGATTTCCAATATCTGCCGCATGGAAATACCCGACCACGCATCGTTCCAAAATAGATCCGATCGTCCGCTGACCGAGAGGGAATTGGATATATTGACCGAGGCATTGTTGTGGGGCGGTCCAGCCGAGGTGAATAGCACCATCATGGCATTCTTCAAGCGCGGTGCTGGGATTCTGGATATTGGCGACGGCGTTGTCGTGGCGTTCCAGAAATATATCATGGACGTACTGGAGCACCCAAATGCCTTCCTGCATCCGACGCACGCACTCGATACAATGAATGTTATCATGACGTGGTGCCGAGAATTCGATAATCCACACCGCGTAAAAGGCATCTTCATGGGTGCTCGGTTTATGAACGATACGGTCCGATCGAACGCGATGGCACCGCGCGACCCGCAATCGCGTCTGGAACCGCGCGCTAAATTCCGTGCCTGGGCCGATGGCATTGCGGTCGATCGCATTCTGCCGGTGTTGAAAGAACACCTACTGGCACAAGATGCGCCGCGTTCGTGTGCGCTCGTAGATTCGTATCTGGAACGGACCCCGGAGCGGCATCACCTGCTGGATACCATCACCTATGCGGCTTGCCATTGGCAGAACGATCCGCATGTCATGCGAAATTGCAGTTCCTCGGTCGAGGAGTATCGTCACAATCGCACATCGCGCAAGGACGATATCATTCGCGGTTATGCGAAGCACCAAGCGCGCTATGTCAAGCGCGCACAGACGCACGATTGCTTCAATGTCTACGTCGATCACTTCAAGCCGGGAAATATCTGATGCACACGCTCGACGAAATGTGGCGGGTCCGTAATGCCGCTGCCGTCACGATGGGTCTGACCGAGGATCAGATGCGCCGGGCGGTGCGTGCCGCTTCGATCGATGAAATCGTCGCGTTGATCGAAACATTCGCCCCGGCGCGTTCGTCGGGGACCGAATGGACCCGCACGTTCGAGCCATTGGTTGAACGGCTTTGGAGTTGGTGCGACGACGCGACGATGGCCGCGTTGGCGGATGTGTTCCGCGCCCGTGGAATGCCGTGGTTAGGCGTCGCGAATGCGCTGTCCTCGGAGAACGGCAGTACAATCCGCGCCGACATCCGTCACCCCGCAGGGGCGCGGTTGCCGGCGTTTACACTGGTTTAAGTCGCTGCCGCCAGGATCATCCGGGACGCTTTCTCTCCGATCATAATCGACGGCGCGTTGGTATTGCCGGATGTCAGCGTCGGCATGATCGATGCGTCGGCGACGCGTAACCCTTCGATCCCATGCACCCGCAGTTGGTCGTCGACCACGGCCATTGGGTCGGATCCCATTTTGCACGTGCCGATCGGGTGGTAGGTCGTTTCGGCGTTCTTTTTCACCCAATCCAATAGTTCGCCATCGGAATCGATATTCACGCCTGGTGCGATTTCATCGATAACGACGCCTTTCAGCGACGGCGCGGTCATGATGCGGCGGGCGATGCGCATCGCCTCCAGCGTCACATCGCGATCCAATTGCGCGGTCATGAAATTGAAATTCACAGCCGGCGCCTGCTTCGGCGATTTCGATGTAATGTGGATATGGCCGGTACTTTCCGATCGCAGAATATTGACGATACCGGTTGTGCCGGAGCCTTTTGCAAGCTTGAAATTCGGTGTCGATAGAAAAGGAATCCATGAAATTGCCGCATCCGGTGCATCCAGTCCGGGCCGGGTACGCACATAGGCGCGGATTGGGGACGCCGGCAGCCCGAGCAGACCCTTGCGCGTGGTGGCGTAACGAAGCGCCTGCCAAACAAGCCCGAGGCCCCTGGCTTTGTCGTTGTAGGTAAGGCCCAGCGCGGGATTGATCGACCATTTCATGCGCGGTGAATAATGGTCGCGCAGGTTTTCCCCCACGCCTTTCAGCGCATGTTTGACTTCGATCCCAAGCGATTGCAGCCGATCGGCTTGGCCAATACCGGAAAGTTCTAAAAGCTGCGGCGAATTGATCGAACCCGCACTGACAACGACTTCCCGTCCGGCACGGGCCTCTCGCGTTTGACCGTTAACATTGTAACGAACGCCTATGCAACGTTTTCCCTCGAACAGCAAGCATTCCGTCAGCGCATTGGCTTGGATCGTTAGATTGGTTCGGCTGCGTGCCGGATCCAGGTAGCAATAAGCCGTGCTCATGCGGCGACCGTTGCGGATCGTTGTCTGCGTCATGCCGATGCCGTCTTGCGAGGCGCCATTATAGTCTTTGGTGTATTGGATGCCGACTTCGCCGGCCGCAGCAATCAGTTTCTCGTAGAAGGGGCCGGTTTCGACGTTCTCCGCGACTTTGAGCTGGCCGCCCTTGCCACGGAATTCCGGGTCGCCGTCGCCCTGATAGTCTTCCATTTCGCGGAAAATCGGCAGGACTTCCCGGTAGCTCCAACCGCGATTGCCTAGCTGTGCCCACTGGTCGTAGTCCTGCGATTGGCCGCGCACGAACACCATGCCGTTGATGGACGACGATCCGCCCAATAGTTTTCCACGCGGAATGGGAATTCGGCGCCCGCCGGTGCCATCGTCGGGTTCGGACGAATACAGCCAGTTGGCGGCTGGGTTTTCGATTAATTTGGCGAACCCGATGGGGATCGGCGACCATGGGTGGCTTTCGCGACCCGCTTCCAGTACCAAGACTTTGTGTTTGCCGCTGGCACTCAGGCGATTGGCCAAAACCGATCCGGCCGAACCGGCGCCGACGACGATATAATCGAACGTATCCATATCTATGTCTTTCAGGTACGCAATGTATTTTTGGTGACTTTGATGCCGTGCGCCTTCAGCCACTTCTTGTGCTCTTCCTGTGCCTTTGTCAGCGCGGCGGTCTTCGGCAGTTCGATCGTTTTGGCTTTCGGCAGGTGCAGTTTAATGGTGCGCGACATCGTTCGACTCCTATCCGTTGGCGTTGGGGGACGGTACGCCGTCGGGCGGCCAAATTGCCAGATCCGGCGTCAGCGGAATGCGCAAATTGCGGAATAGAAGCGAGAACGACATCCAGTTGCCCATGGCAACGACGAATTCCACTTGATGGGCGGGATCGGGAACGTATTTCGCGACCTCGGCCCATGTTTCGTCTGAAATCGATTTGCCGTCTAGGCACTCGTCGGTCGCGGTCAAAATCGCGTGATCCGCCGGCGTTAGCCGCTCGGATGCTCGCCAATCGCGCACGGCCAAAATATCGTCGGGCGGAATGCCAGCGGTGGCGGCGACGCGCCAATGCTGCGTCCACTCGTACGCCGATCCCGTCACCCAGCCGATGCGCATAATCATCAATTCGCGCAGGCGCGTGTCGAATTTGTTATTCTCCAGCAACAGCATCAACTGCGCAAAGGCCACGCGCGCGACACCGGGATTGTTCGCAACGACACGGAAGGCTTCGCTTCCGGTCCGGCGTTCGGGCATACCGAGCGTATCGCCTATTTCGCGTGCGCGCTCGGGGGAAACCATGGGGACGCGTAATGTCATTGTGCGATCAGCCTTGCGATGTCTGCCATGCGGGGACCGATGCGTTCCGGACGCTGGCTGCCGAGGTTCACCACCAGCCGGTGGACGCCGAGCGCTTCGTATTCCTGCATCGCATCGATCGGCATTCCGATGGGGGGCGTGACAATAATTTCGAAATCCGGCCCACGGGTGCGCCCGGCTTTGGCGAAGGCGGCGTCGAGCTTGCCTAGCATATCCGCAGTCCCGGCCGGATCGCGGTTGAACCCATACCATCCAGCACCGAACTGCACCGCCCGGCGGAAGGCAGCCGGGACGTAGCCGCCGACGACAATAGGGATATGGGGCTTTTGTATCGGTTTCGGGTCCATCCGGAGCGCCTCGAATTTCACCCATTTGCCGTCGAAATTCACGACCTCTTCGGTCCACATGCGTCGCATGGCCGTTAAGAATTCGTCGCACCGCGCACCGCGGTCTTCCCAGGTGTAACCGCAGGCCTCGACCTCTTCTTTATTCCAGCCTACGCCGATGCCGAAATCGATACGGCCCTCGGTCAGCCAATCCAGGGTGCACATTTCCTTGGCGGTATAGACGGGGTTGCGCTGCGGTACCAAGGCAACGCCGGTCCCGAAACGGATTTTGCTGGTAACCGCTGCCAAAAAGCCGAACGTTGCGGTCACGTCCAGCATGCCCCCGCCAGCGGGCACGGGGATGCGGCCGTCCTTGGAGCTTGGATAGCCGAACGTGTTTTTATCGAAGAGCGCGACGTGCTCGCCCATCCAGATGGAATCCAGGCCGATGTCCTCGGCGTGCTTTCCGAAGTCCTTGATCATGCCGGGCGTCGCGAGCGGCGACATGAAGGTGGAGAAGACGCCGATTTTCATTTTTATTCCCTTAATCGAACAATGTCGCTAGCCGTTGCTTGATCTGATCGGCCATATACAAGGCCACGGCCTGGATCGTCGAAGTTGGGTTGAGCCCGCCGCCGGTAACCCATGTGCTGCCGTCGACGATGAACAGATTCTTCACGTCGTGCGAGCGGCCCCAGCCATTCACAACCGAGCGTTCTGGATCGTTTCCCATGCGGCAGGTGCCAAGCATGTGACCTGGGCTGTTGAGCAGCGTGCGCGACGTGTAAATGCCCTTCGCACCCGCCGCTTCCAAAATATCCGTTGCTCTGGCGATGCCGTGTTCCATCATTCGGCGGGTATTTTCGCCGATCTTGTAGTCGACTTTTGCCGCCGGAATGCCGCTGCTGTCCTTCAGAACGGGATCGAGCGTGACACGGTTATGTTCCTCCGGCAGATCGTCGCAGGCGATACCGACTTGCACGCGATGGTGCACCAGATCGCGGTAGACGCGATGATGATCCGAACCCCAAGGTAGGGCACCGACCGACATGGATGTTACGGCTTCGTTCACCACGCCCGTGCCGCGCGCAAATTGCATTGTATAGCCGCGCACGAAATCTCGGTTCGGGTCGGTTTCGTAGAATTGCTTGCTCCACAGCGACAGCATCGGCGCGTGGTCGCCGTCGACTTTCTCTTCGACATAGCCGCGCACCTGCGGCCAGGGATGCAGCATCAAATTCTTGCCGACCAGCCCGCTGCTATTAGCGAGGCCGTTGGGATGACGCGACGAAGCAGAGTTCAATAGCAGCCGAGGAGTGCCGATACCGTTACAAGCGACGATCACGACTTCGGCCGGTTGGAAATTTTCCACGCCGTTCGCATCGTAATACACAACACCGGATGCCATCCCGTGCTCGTTCGTTACGATCTCCCGCACCCGGCACCGCGCGCGCAGTTCGACGCCCGCGCGGATTGCCAGCGGCCAATAGGTAATATCCGTGCTGGCTTTCGCACCCTGCGCGCAGCCGGGTGTGCAATGACCCAAATTGATGCACTTCGCTCGGCCTTCGTAATCCTGCGTAGCGATCGTGGAGTCGGACGGCCACCAGTGCCATCCCAGTTTATTCATTGTCCGGCCGTATAACGAACCGGTTCTACCCAGGGGCAGCGGCGGCATAGGGGGATGGCGCGGCGGTACGCCGGGATCGCCCGCCAGCCCCGATACGCCCATCATGCGGTCGTTTTCTTCGAAGAATTTTTCCAAAGTCCAATAGTCGATCGGCCAATCTTCGGCGACGCCGTCTAGCGATTTTACGCGAAAATCCGACGGATGCATGCGCGGCCAATGCGCGGTATAAAAAACCGTTCCGCCACCGACGCCATTGAAATTCGCGATTTTCATATCCGAGTTCGAATCGTTAACCGGATAATCGGTGTCGCGCGCACGTCGGTTGGGCGAGATATCGAAATCGGCCCAACGTCGAGCCTCCCAGTCGCGACCGGTGCTGGGATAGGTGGATGAATTTTGCCAATCCCCTTGTTCCAGGCACAGGATTCGCATTTTCGTTTCGGCAAGACTCCAAGCCACCGCAGCACCCGCCGCGCCCGATCCGACGATCAGGACATCGACTATGTCGTGCTTCGTCATGGTTACGCGTCCCGCCACATCTTCGCACGTTTGCGCACGGGATCCAGCAGCGACCAGTCGCCTTGTTCTAGCGTGTGGCCAAGCGGGAAGGGGGGGCGCGCTTCGAGACCCAAGGAGATTACAACGCGATCGTCGCGATAATAGCATTGCAGCACGCAACGCTCGATCGCCGCGACCGCCGAACCGCCGGCGGATCGAAATGCTTCAGCCCGCGCCATCGCAGTTGCGTCGTCTTGGTCGGCGATGCCTGCAAGCGCTGCCAGGGCCTTATGCATGTCGCCCATGTCGCGGCCGATCGATTTCTCGATATCGGCCACGATTTTCGGATCGTCGGCGCCGGGGACTTTGTAAGCCTCGCTGGCGGGAACCATCAGGCCGGCGACCCGGCGGAGGTCGCGGCTTTCAGCTTGGGACAGGCCGGTATCGGTCATATTTGCCTCGGACGTCAGGGGGTTTTGTCGGGTGTACAACGCGGCCGGTGGGAGTCAATGTGCTCGGCGATAAACGCCGCATCTTCGCCCACACCGGACAGGAACGACGATTTCACTTTGTGCAACAAAGGCAGCCCCAGGAAGTAGGCGCCGGGCACGGCGGTGGCGCCGCGTGTGTGTTGCGGTCGCCCGTCAGGGCCGAAGACATCCAGGCCCACCCAGCCGAAATCTGTGCGGTAGCCGGTGGCCCAGACCACCGTTCGGATGCCCGCCGTCCGCACGTCTAGCGTCGCGGGCGATGGCGGCGGGTCGGGAAACACCGGTCCAGCCGGTTCGTCCGGCATCGTTGCGCCGGCGTACGCATCGGCTGCTTTCACGAAGCCGGCATAGGCTGCGTCGCCGGATGCGAGCATATCCGCCAAATCGGTCGATAACGACAGCACGCCATCTTGCGCGCCCAAAACGCGACCGATCAGCCGCATGCCCTCGGCCGCGTAACGGCGGAGGTCCACGGTCTGCCCGCCATACGCGCCGCTGATCACCAGCGGGGCTTTGCGCGATTCCTGTGCGTCGGCGACCCTTTCGTCCAACCCGAGTGCATCGATCCACCAAATCGCGTCCTTGCCGCGGTAGCGCCGAGGTACCCGCCTGTGCATGCCGACCGACAGGAAAACAGTACGGCCGGCGCGCAACAACTCTTCGGCGATTTGGCAGCCCGAGGCCCCGGTGCCCACGACCAATACTCCGCCCGGTGGGATTTGTTGCGGATTGCGGTAGTTGCTGGCGGTGACTTGCACAATATCGGCCAGGCCCAACGCCGCATCCGGAACGTTCGGTCGCTGATAGGGCCCCGTGGCAATGACGACGTTGCGTGCGGCAATCGGACCGTCCGACGTATCCAATACGAAACCGGGTCGAAGCGACCGCACCGTCACCCCGGTTCGCACCGGGGCGCTAATCGATGCCGCATAGGCTTCGATGAAACGAACGACATCGTCGCGCGCGGCGTACACATCCGGTTCGGTGCCGGTATATCCGAAGGAAGGCAGCCGCATCGCCCAATTCGGAAATTGGAACCTCAGCGAATCCCACCGTTCGCTCCGCCACCGCTCGGCGATCCGCGCCCGTTCCAGCACGATGTGCTCGCGACCGCGCAGCGACAAGGCGTGACTCATCGTGAGGCCGGCTTGGCCCCCGCCGATGACGACCGTATCGATCTCCACTATTCGGCGGCGGCCTGAAGTGGCGCTTTCGCGGCCCCCGCGCGCACCAGCGGCAGCAAGGCGCGACCGTATTCGGTGGCGTCGGACAACGGATCGAAGCCGCGAATCAGGAAAGTCGTAATCCCCAGCGCGTGATAATCCAGCAGCGACTCCGCCACCTGCTCGGCGGTGCCCACCAGCGACGTGGTGTTCGATCCCGCCCCGACTGCTGCCGCCACTTCCGTCCACAGTCGCTTGTCGCGGACTTTACCGCCCGCAGCGACTTCGAGCAGCCGAGCGGACCCGACGCTCTCGGGCTTGGCGTTGAAGCGGCCGATGCCTTGGCCGCGTAGTTCGCGAATGCGTTCGATGATCCGGTCGGCGCGCTTCCAAGCGGCTTCTTCGGTGTCGGCTAGCACCGGCCGGAACGACAAGCTGAATTTCATCGAGGCCGGGTCGCGCCCGATCTTGGCGCATGCGCCACGCACTTTGGCGATTGTTTCGCGTGCCATGTCCAGTGTCTCGCCCCAGAAAGCGTAGATGTCGGCATGCTTGGCGGCGAATTCGATGGCAATATCGGACGAGCCGCCGAAATATACCGGAATATGCGGCTTCTGCAATGGTTTCACCCGAGCAAAGGCGTTTTCGACTTTGTAGTATGGGCCTTCGTGGGAGAAGGGTTGTTCGGATGTCCATTCGCGGCGCATCAGTCCGACATACTCGTCGGTGCGGCGGTAGCGCTCTTCGTGATTCAGGAAGTCGCCGTCCTTGCGTTGCTCTGCGCCGTCGCCGCCGGTGATGATGTGGATGCCGCCGCGCCCGCCGGAGAACACGTCGAACGTCGCGAATAGTCGCGCGGCGTAGGTCGGTGCGATGAAGCCGGGGCGGTGGGCGATCATGAATTTGATAGTTTCGGTCGCCTGCGCTGCGTGGGTTGCGACCAGTACGGCGTCGGCGTCGGCGGAGTTATGCGCGATCAGCACACGCTCGAACCCCGCAGCCTCGTGCGCTTGGGCGAAGCGGGCGATGTAGTCGGGTTGGATCGTCGGGCCGTTGGCGGGGTGGATTTCGGATTTTTCTTCTGCGGCGATCATGCCGATGAATTCGACGGTCATCTTGGGTCTCCCAGGGGGAACAGGGACGGGACAGATGCGTAAGCTATGGCGAAACCGCGTTCGGGTCCATCATGCGGTCGTCTTATGGGGGAAGGTCATGAAATTCGGTGCTTCGATGTTTTTCACCGACTACGCCATCGACGCGATGGCCCTTGGCCGCGCACTGGAGGAACGCGGCTTTGAATCCGTCTGGGCGCCCGAACATTCCCATATTCCGGCCTCGCGGGCGACCCCGTTTCCGGCAGGCGGCGATCTGCCGCGAAAATATTACGACGCGATGGATCCTTTCGTATCGCTGACCGCCGTTGCCGTGGCGACGAAATCGTTAAAAATCGGCACCGGGATTTGTCTGGTGGCGCAGCGCGACCCCATCCAGTTGGCTAAGCTGGTGGCTTCGATCGACCAAGTTTCAGCCGGGCGGTTTTTATTTGGTATCGGAAATGGATGGAACCGAGACGAGATGGAAAACCACGGCACGCCCTTCGCCGCCCGCCATCTGAAAGCGCGCGAAAATGTGGAGGCGATGAAGGCTATCTGGACCCAAAATAAAGCCGAATACCACGGTGCGCTTGTGAATTTCGAACCGATGATGGCATGGCCGAAGCCGGTGCAACGCCCGCATCCGCCAATCTATGTCGGCGGTGCTTTCCCCTATTCCGCCCGCCGCGCCATCCGTTACGCCGACGGTTGGTTACCGCAGGCAGCGCGTAAAGGCGCCTATCGTCAAATTGCTGAAATGATTCCCGAATTCCGCCGCATGACCGACGAAGCCGGCCGAGCGCCGCTGGCTATTACCGTCTGGCATCCGCGCAAGGATGCGGACACGATCGCGCGGTACCGGGACCTCGGCGTGGAACGGGTGGTGTTCTCGTTCGAGTCCGAACCGGCCGAGGCGATCCTACCCAAACTCGACGCGGCGGCGGAATTCATGCATGGGATCGGGCGATAACCGAGGATACGGACACGATGACACCGAACGAAGAATGGGGCCTGATCGGCAAGGTTGCGATTGTGACCGGTGGCGGAGCGGCCGGCGACGGCATCGGCAACGGACGCGCCGCCTGTATTCTATTGGCTCGGGCCGGCGCGCATGTGCTGGTGGTCGATAAAGATATCGCGCTGGCGGAACGTACCGTCGCAATGATCGCCGAAGAGGGCGGTGCGGCCTCGGCTGCCGCGACCTACGACGTCACCCGCTCGTCGGAATGCGAGGCGATGGTCGCCGACGCGATGCGGCGCTGGGGCCGGTTGGATTGCCTGGACAACAATGTCGGGATCGGCAGCAAAGGCACAGTGGTCGAGGAGACCGAGGAAAACTGGGCCCGTGTCATGCATGTCAACGTTGACACGATGTTTCTGTCATGTAAGCATGCCATTCCCGCGATGATGAAATCCGGCGATGGCGGCGCAATCGCGACGATCTCGTCGATTTCCGCACTCCGGCCTCGGGGTCTGACGGCTTACAGCGTGTCTAAGGGCGCGGTGATCGCGCTGACCCAAGCGATGGCGGTCGATCATGGTCCGGACGGTATTCGTGCCAACTGCATATTTCCAGGACCCGTCTACACGCCCATGGTTTATGCCCGTGGCATGACCGACCAGGCGCGCGATGCGCGTCGTAAAGCCTCGGTGTTGGGACGCGAAGGCAACGGTTGGGATATCGGCCGGGCCGTACGATTCCTGTTGTCCGATCAGGCACGGTTTATCACTGGGCAGGTTTTGGGTGTCGACGGCGGCGCGACCTTGGTCGGCCCCGCCCGCGCGTCGCAATAACGAGGGCGTCATGATCCGTAAACTGCTGATCGCCAATCGCGGCGAGATATCGATCCGTGTCGCGCGCACCGCCGCCGACATGGGCATCGAAACAGTCGCCGTCTATTCCTCGGACGATGTCTACTCGTTGCACACCCGCATGGCGGATAGCGCCGTCGCCTTGAACGGTGCGGGCGCGGCAGCTTATTTGGATGGCGCGGCGATCGTCGCGGTTGCGCGCGAAACCGGTTGCGACGCGATTCATCCGGGTTACGGTTTCGTGAGCGAGAACGCCCACTTCGCAACATTGTGCAGGGATGCGGGCATCGTATTCGTTGGGCCTCGCCCGGATACCATGGCGTTATTCGGCGACAAGGGGCAAGCGCGCGCCTTCGCCGCGCAATGCGATGTACCGATTATCCCCGGTACGTCCGGCCCTACGACCATCGATGCAGCGCGCGCCTTTATGGACGGCTTGGGCACGGGCGCGTCCGTGATGGTGAAAGCCATCGCCGGCGGCGGCGGGCGCGGCATGCGGCCGGTGACCGATATCGACACCCTGGCAGCGACCATGGAACGCTGCCGTTCCGAAGCGTTGCAAGCATTTGGCAACGGCGACGTCTACGTCGAGCGTTTATTTCCCAAGGCACGGCATATCGAGGTGCAAATCCTCGGCGATGGGACCGGTGCGGTTTCGCATCTATGGGAGCGCGAGTGCAGCCTGCAACGCGAACGGCAAAAAGTGCTGGAAATCGCCCCCGCGCCGGCTCTCGACCCCGGCATTCGCGAACGCCTGTTGAGCGCCGCGACGGCCTTGGCAGCGGCAGGTCGGTATTTGAATGCCGGTACGTTCGAGTTCCTGGTCGATTGCGATACCGGTTCCCTTGCTTTCATCGAGGCCAATGTGCGCCTGCAGGTCGAGCACACAGTAACCGAAGAAATTACCGGGATCGATCTGGTCCAGGCACAGCTTCGGATTGCGGCCGGTGCGACATTGGCAGAACTCGGGTTGGCACAACCCCAAATTCCCACACCCCGCGGCTATGCGATCCAGGCGCGGGTGAATTTAGAAACCATGCAGCCGGATGGTTCGGTCCGGTCGGCCGGCGGTGCCATTAGTGCCTACGAGCCACCGACAGGCCGCGGTGTACGTGTGGATGGATATGGTTACGCGGGATATCGCACCAATCCGCGATTCGATTCGCTATTGGCAAAAGTCATCGTGCATGCCGATGCCGATTTCGTTGCTGCCATCGGTAAGACTGCCCGAGCGCTGGCGGAATTTAGAATTTCCGGTGTAGCAACGAATATCGGCTTCTTGCGTGGGTTGCTGCGGCACGATGCGGTGCTGGCTGGCGGCATGCATACCCGATTCATCGACGAACATGCTGCCGAACTCGTTGCCGCCGACGCCGGACCCGGTCGCTATTTCGACACCGTGGCCGCAGCCCCGAATCGCCCAGGTGCTAGGCTTGAAACCAAGGACCCCCTCGGCGTCGTGATGTACGGCAAATCCGGCGGCCCAGCGCAGCCCGAGGATACAACGGCCGAAGATGTTGCCGGGCCGGAAGGTACCGTTCCGCTGCGGGCGCCGATGCAGGGCACCATTGTCGCGATTAAAGCGTCAGAGGGCGATACTGTCCAAGCAGGCCAGGAAGTGCTGATCCTTGAAGCAATGAAAATGCAGCACGGCGTGACCGCCCCTTTTGCCGGCATCGTGCGACTGTTTACGGTGGCCGCCGGCGATACAGTGTTCGAGGATCATCCCCTTGTATTTATCGAGGAACGTTCCGACCTTTCGGGCGATGCGCATGTGCGGGAAACCGTCGATCTAGATTATATCCGTCCGGATCTAGCCGAAGTTTTGGAACGCCGCGCCCGCGGCACGGATGCTGCCAGACCCAAAGCCGTTGCACGGCGCAGAGCCACGGGACAGCGCACCGCTCGGGAAAATATCGCCGATCTCTGCGACGACGGGACATTTGTGGAATACGGCTCGTTAGTATTATCGGCACGCCGCCGAACCGTACCGATGGAGCAATTGATCGACGAATCTCCCGCCGACGGCTTGATCATGGGGCTAGCGCAAATCAACAACGCGCAATTTCCAGAGGATAAAAGCCGAGCGGTCGTTGTGTCGTACGATTATACTGTTATGGCTGGCACGCAGGGCCATATGGGCCACCATAAACAAGACCGTATGTTCGAAATGGCAGAGAAGTGGCGTCTGCCCCTAGTGATTTTCTGCGAGGGCGGCGGCGGTCGCGGTAGCGATACCGATAATCTCGTATCGTTCAGCGAAACGTTCAATCGGTTACCGCGCCTTTCGGGCTTAGTGCCGCTGATCGGCATAGCGTCCGGCCGGTGTTTCGCGGGAAATGCGGTGTTGCTAGGTTGTTGCGATGTTATCATCGCGACCGAAGGTTCCACCATCGGTATGGCCGGTCCAGCGATGATCGAAGGTGGCGGTCTGGGTGTCTATCGCCCGGAAGAAGTCGGCCCGATGTCGGTCCAGGTCCCGAACGGCGTCGTCGATATTCTGGTGAAAGACGAAGCCGAAGCGGTAAAAGTTTCCAAACAATATTTGTCCTATTTCCAAGGACGTACAACGGATTGGACCTGTCCGGATCAGCGCAAACTACGTCACATCGTGCCGGAGAACCGGCTGCGCGGCTACGATATGCGATCCGTTGTCGAGACAATCGCCGATGACGGATCGATGCTGGAAATCCGCCGAGGCTTCGGCCTGGGCATGATCGCCACTTTCATCCGCGTGGAAGGCCGACCGATGGGGGTGATCGCGAACAACCCCATGCACCTCGGCGGTGCCATCGACAGCGATGCCGCAGACAAAGCTGCTCGGTTTATGCAACTATGCGACGCGCACGATATTCCGTTGTTATCGTTGAACGACAACCCCGGCAATATGGTTGGACCGGAAGCGGAAAAAACGGCGCTGGTTCGGCATTGTTGCCGAGCGTATTTGGTCGGTGCAAATTTGACGATCCCGACATTCTTTGTGATGACACGTAAATCATATGGCTTGGGCAAGCTTGCCATGACCGGCGGTGGCATGAGCGTCGGTATGTTCGCCGTCGCTTGGCCCACCGGGGAGTTCGGCGGCATGGGCTTGGAAGGCCAGGTCAAACTCGGTCGCCGCCGCGAACTCGCCGCCATCGCGGACCCCGAAGAACGCTTGACCGCGTATGAACGCATGGTGGCAGAACTCTACGAACGCGGTAAGGCCCTGAATGCCGGCAGCCTGTTCGATGTAGATGAGGTCATCGATCCCGCCGAAACCCGCCGCTGGATCGTTGCGGGCCTGCGGTCTTTGCCGCCGTCCCCGGTGCGAGAGGGGAAGCGGCGGCCTTGCGTCGATGCTTGGTAATTACCCGCCCATCGCGAAGCCGATGGCATTTCGTATCAATTGCACAAAGGCCGGGTTTTCCCACGGGCCGCGATAGACCGGTGGATTGGTGCAGTGACCGAAGGCGAAATAGGTCACTGCACCGGAGCCGACCGGACGTGTGTAGCCCAGCACACGGCTTTTGCCGTCCATCCCTAGCGACGTGTCCTTTCCGTACAGCGCATCGACCGTCGGCCAATCGCCATTCGCACCGTAGTCCGCCGTCAGCAGAACGGTTGTCGTTTCGGGATCCTGGATTTCGATGAAATAGGGTTCGTCCTCGATCTCGAACGACGGTCCAACGCCTTTTGCGATGGGATGATCGGATACGACATCGACTGCGAAGGTGCAAAGCGGTGGATGCGTCAAAAAGAAGCTTCCCAATACCCCATGGTGCTCGGTTTTGACCGTACGGCGGTTACGCACGCCTTCGACCCGCTGGGCCTTGCCGCCGCTGGTGCCATGCAAACCCAGCCAGTGCCCGCCGGATTCAAGCCAAGACCGAATAGCGGCGGATTGCGTGGCGTCGGGGTAAGGGCCGGCGACATAGGTAATCAGCAGTCGGCTGACCGCCAGCCATTTCTCTACATCCGCGAAATCGTTTCCAACCGATGCCGAAATATCTTGTTCGGCCAGAAACGTCAGTAAACGCAGTCTAGCATAGTCGTGGTCGTGCCCGGCGGGGGCACCGGCCGGGAAGCCGCCTGTAATGAGATGCGCGCGCTGTGTCATAGGGTTACCTCGGTGCGGGAACGATATCGGCGATTCGGGTTTGGTCGTCCGAACGGCCGGCATAGGTTAGGCCACGTTGCATGGCCCAGGTTGTTTTTTGCAGATGTAACGGAATATTCGCGACCTCGCTCGTTCCCAAGACCATCGCTTTGCGCAGTACGATCTCGCGTTGTTCGTTGTCCGCGATATTCGCCGCTTGCGTAACCAGGGCGTCCAATGCCGAATTAGAATAGCGCCCCCAATTGAAACCGCCCCAACCCGAAGGCGGATCGTACGTGCCAATCGCGCTGCGCAGTACTTGCGAACTTTCGCTGGTGACCGCCGCGACGGCCCCGATCATGATGGAATATTCGCGCTTATGCACCCGGGACGCATAGGTGCTCCACGGTTGCAATTCGATGCTCGCCTGCACACCGATACGTTGCCACATCTGTGCAATGGCCTGCACGATACGGGTGTCGTTGACGTAACGCCCTTTGGTGGAATGAATCGTGACGCGCAAGCCATTGGGGTAGCCGGCTTCGGCCAGCAGCTTTTTGGCAAGATCGGGGTCGAACGCCGGGACTTTTATCTCCGGTGTCCAACCGAAACTACCTTCCGGCATCATTTGTCCGGTCGCCGTCGCCACGCCTTCCATCACCCGCTCCACGATCGCGGGTCGGTTAATGGCGATGGACAAAGCCCGCCGGACGCGAACGTCTTTCAGCGGATTCTTGTCCAAATTTTCGCCGTTGGGCCCGGTCACGAACGGCGTTGGTCCGTCGCGGGATTGATCTAATGCGAGGAAAATATAGCGCAGGCCCAATGCCGCCGATGCGACACGAATCTTCTCGTTCGACCGCAACTGCGCCAGCAAGTCGCTCGGCACCAGATCGACGATTTGCACATCTCCAGCCAATAATGCGGCGATACGGGCCGCACCATCGGAAATTATTCGGAACGATACTTTGTCCCAGATCGGTTTTTTGCCCCAATGGGCGTCGTTGCGGGCCAATTCGATGCCGATTCCGGGTTGGAAGGATACGAACCGCATGGGGCCGGTGCCGATCGCGGCCTTGCCGGTATTGAAATCGTCGGTCGTTGCGTCGGCTTTCGCGGCCTGAATAATACGAATTTGCACGGCTTCGTTCGGCAAAATAGGATCGAGGCCATCGGTAATCATATGCACCGTCAAAGGGTCGATCACCCGAATTTCTTTTACCAGCCGAATATAAGTGGTGAACGGCTGAGGCGCGTTCGGGACTTTGGGGACGCGCAAATACGATGCACGGACATCGTCGGCGGTCAGCGGTGTGCCGTCGTGGAATTTTACCCCAGGGCGGATTTTGAATTCCCAAACGGTGTCGTTTACTAGGCGCCAAGATACTGCGAGCGACGGGATTATGCCGATTCCGCTATCGGCTTCGGTTAGAGCGTCGAAAATGTTGCAGATAACATTCTTGTTCGTGGGTGAGTTCAAATAATGCGGGTCGATACTGGTAGGGGCGTCGCCGATCCCGACCGACAGCGGTTGGGCGAAGGCGGGTCCGGCCAGTCCGGCCAGCAGGGCGAGCGCGGTCGATATCCGCATCGTTTCCTCCAACATTTGGCATCCGGCGGCTCCGGCTGATAGGTATCTTCAACTTCAGCCGAACCGGGACCGCATCACCATGAGCCGCATCGACAGCGCGATCAATATCGACGACCTCAAGCGCATGGCCAAGCGCAAGCTGCCGAAGATCATGTTCGACTTTATCGAAGGCGGGGTCGAGGACGAGGTCGGTTTGCGAACCAACGCAAGCGCCTTCCGCGCGGCCCGTCTGGTGCCACGCTACTACGTCGACACGTCCAAGCGCACCCAGACATCGGAAATGCTGGGCCAGACCTTCGCTAGCCCCTTCGGCATCGCCCCTACCGGCATGGCGGGTGCCTTTCGCAAAGATGCCGAGTTGTTTTTGTCGCAGGCGGCGAAGGAAGCGAATATTCCGTATATGATGTCGGGCGCGGCCAATGCGTCGATGGAAGACGGGTATAAGCTAGCAGGCAGCAACCTTTGGTATCAGATTTACGGGGCGAAAACCCGGTCGTTTCAGTTGGATCTGGTAAAGCGCGCTATCGATCTCGGCCTGAAAACCATCGCCGTCACCTGCGATGTTCCGGTTTCCTCCAACCGCGAACGCAACCGTCGCAACGGGTTCGTGCGACCGCTGAAGATGACTCTACCGACGATTCTAGAGGCGATGCTGCATCCGGCTTGGGTCGTGAATTATTACCGCCAGGGCGGATTGCCGATGCTGGGCAATTGGCAGCGCTATGCGGCACCCGGATCGACCCCGGATCGAGTGGCCGATTTGTTCGCTGCGCAAACCCCGGATGCGAGCCAAGTGTGGGACGATATCGAGGCGATTCGCGCCGCTTGGCCCGGCAAATTGCTGATCAAGGGAATTATGCACCCGGAAGATGCCCGCATTGCCGTCGGCATGGGCGTCGACGGCATCCTCGTATCCAATCACGGTGCGCGGCAATTGGACGCTATGCCGTCGCCGGTAGATATGTTGCCGATGATACGGTCCGCAGTCGGACCGGATATTCCGTTGCTGCTCGATAGCGGTATTCGTCGCGGGTCCGATATCGTCGCCGCATTGTGCATGGGCGCCGATTTCGTTCTGACCGGGCGGGCCACATTATACGGTGCGACCGCTGGCGGGTTGGAGGGCGTGAAGAAAGCCATCTCCATCCTGCAACGGGAGGTCGATTTGGTATTGGGACAGATCGGTGCACCGAATCTCGACGCGCTGGGCCCGCATTATCTGCTGGACACCGTGCGCGCCGAGGAAGAGCGCCGTAATACCGGGGCCAGACGCTAGAGCACGATCGGGTAAGTCGACCTGCTCATGCTTTAAAGCGTCGCGCCGCCGTCGATCGCGACTTCGGCGCCGGTGACGTAGCCGCTTTCGTCCGATAGCAAATAGACCACGAGGTTCGCGATTTCCTCGGCCGTGCCCATGCGTTTCATGGGCACGAGTTCCAAGCGCGCGGCATTTTGTTCCGGAGATCGTATCGATAACATTTCCGTATCGATCGGGCCGGGGTGGATGGAATTCACCCGAATTTTGCGCGGTGCCAAATCTACGGCGGCCGCTTTGGTCATGCCGCGCAAGGCCCATTTCGTGGCGCTATAGGCCATCGCGCCGGGGGACCCGCGCAGCCCGGCGGTGGAGGAAATATTGGCGATCGAACCGCCACCGGATTTTTCCATTAGCGGTACGACAGCTTTCATGCCAAGGAATGGGCCGAGCTGATTCACCCGCATATGGGCTTCGAACAAGGCGGCGTCGGTGTCCATCAGGCGCGCAGGGCGGTAAATGCCGGCATTGTTGACCAGACCGTGCAGGCCACCCATTGCCTCCGCCATTTTGACGGCCGCATCCCAGTCTGCTTCTTTCGTAACGTCGTGGTGGATGTAGACGGCCCCGTTGCCGAGCTGCGCGGCCAGCGCCTTGCCGGCGTCGTCGAGCACATCGCCGATGACCACGCGCGCGCCCTCGGCAACACAGGCGCGCGCTTCGGCGGCGCCTTGACCGCGTGCGCCGCCGCTGATCAGTACGATTTTTCCAAGTAGACGTTCCATGGCGTTATCTCCAGAATTCGATTTTAGCCTCGCGGAACCACAGGAAATTCGCGGGGGCTGCGGATATGGGGCCGTTGATGGCGAAGATGGCGATTTCGAATGTGTCGCCCGGGTTCATGCTGTCGCCTAGCACCAGACGGTTGGGCATGTTGAAGCCTTGGATTGCAGCAGGGGACGGTCGGCCCGGCGTGCGGGGCAACACACCGTTGACCCAGACTTCGGCGTAGTCGTCGACATTGACCGTCAACACGGCCTTGGTTTCTGCCGTGCCGAAATCGCCGATTTTTTCGGGAATGGTGAGTGTCGTGCGAAACCAATAGAACGACACCATGCCGCCGCCACGGCGCGCGCCGAGGTCTGTCGCGGCGATATCGGTCCAATCGGAATCGTCGTAACCCAAGACCTCCGCATGCGGTTCGACGTCGTAGGTCGTTTTGAATTCCGGCATCGCATCGGACAATGCGGGGACGCCGACCAGCAGGGCTTCCTTGCCTTTCCAAACCGCCCCCATCGTCGCGGAGCCCAGCAATGTCATCAGATCGACCGATAGGTTCGGCGGGGTCAGCGGCGCGATAGCGGGTTGCGGCGCTTGTTGCGGGTATTTCGGTGGTGGGGTGGATTTGGTGGGCCGGACGTATGCCATTGTGTTTCCTCTTGTTTTTATCGAAGCGCGACGGTCGATCCGGTGTCGGATGCATATTGAATCGCATCGATCGTCCGATGCAGCGCCACCGCGGTTTCGAAATTGGGTAGTTTGCTGGCACTGCCGCCGATGGCTTTTACGAATTGTGTATATAGTTGGCCGACGTTCATGGCCTCGTTGTCCGGGGTACCGACAGGTGCAAAAGTTAAACGATCCGGTACCGGCATCGGTTGCAGCGTGTTGTTGCCCTTGGCACCGTGCAAAAAGACGTGGCCGAGCTGCGGTGAGTCTTCCCCGCTGGCAACAAGTGTGCCGTCCCGTCCGTAGATTTCCATACGGTAGCCGCTGCCGGCATAAGGAATTGCGTTGACGTGCGACGAAACGACCGCACCGTTCTCCAGTCTTCCGCTTATTAGAATATTGTCGGGGGCGGTAACGTCCAACCATTTCTCGG
>JBAXFK010000057.1:0-20337 GCA_037139955.1 Rhodospirillales bacterium | reverse complement strand
CGCGACGGTGGGTTCCGTTCGGTCCATGGAGGGCGTCACTAACGAATTTGTTAGTGAATGTCAAGAAATATCGGCGGGGGAAGGACGCCCCCATCTCTGTTCTTCCCCCCGATCTTCGGCTATCTCGCCGTGCAAAAGGAGCCTGCTGCATGACATACCTCGTTGCCGACGACCTTCCGGTTGCCCCCGCCGGGGACCGCTTTCGCGCCTTGCTCGCCCGCCCCGGGATTCTACAAATGCCCGGCGCGCATAACGGCCAAGCCGGATTGCAGGCCAAGGCCGCCGGGTTCGATGCGCTGTATTTGTCCGGCGCGGCCATGACCGCGTCGATGGGCATTCCCGATGTTGGCATGATCACCGTCGATGAGGTTTGCTTCTTCATTCGCCAGATCGCCCGAGCCTCCGCCTTGCCGCTGCTCGCAGACGGCGACACCGGCTACGGCGAAGCGCTGAACGTCATGCACATGGTCCGCAGCTTCGAGGATGCCGGCGCCGCTGCCGTACATATCGAGGATCAGTTGCTGCCCAAGAAATGCGGCCATCTGAACGACAAGAAACTCGCCGACCCGCACGACATGGCCGCAAAAATCGCGGCGGCGCGGAAGGCGCGGCGCCACCTTTACATTATCGCCCGCACCGACGCCGCCGCGTCGGAGGGCATCGACGGTTCGGTCGGACGCGCCAAACTATTTCTGGAAGCCGGCGCGGACGCGATCTTCCCCGAGGCGCTCACCACCGCCGAAATGTTCAAAGAAGTCGCCGCTCGGCTGCCCGGCGTGCCGCTGCTGGCCAACATGACCGAGTTCGGGCGCACCCCGTTCTTCACCGCGTCGGAATTCGAAGCGATGGGCTACAAGATGGTGATCTGGCCCGTCAGCAGCCTGCGCGTCGCCAACAAAGCCTCGGACGACCTGTATAAAGCAATTAAGCGCGACGGCGGCACGCATGCCATGATCGACCGCATGCAAACGCGTGCGGAACTGTATGCGACAATCGGGTATCACGATTACGAAGCACTCGACGCATCGATCGTAACCACGGTGATCCCGCAAGCCATGATGCAACGGTCATGAACCGCCGCGCGTTCCTGACCGCTTTCATCGCGCTGCCGCTCGCCTACGCCTGGGCGCAACGGCCGGAACCGACGGGTCCCCAACCGACCTTGCCGACCGAGACTCTGGTTATCGCCACGAAATCCGGCAAGACGCATAGCTTCACCGTAGAAATGGCGCTGACCCCCGACCAGCAGGAAGTCGGGGAGATGTTTCGACCGACGGTGCCCGAGGATGGCGGCATGCTGTTCGATTGGGGCTCGGCGCGGTCGTCGCAGATGTGGATGAAGAACACGCTGGCGGCGTTGGACATGGTGTTTATCAACGCCGACGGGACGATCCGATCGATCGCCGAGAACACGGTGCCGCACAGCTTGGCCACCGTGGATAGCCGGGGACCGGTGCGGGCGACGCTCGAATTGGCGGCCGGGGTGACGGCAAAGCTGGATATCAGGGTCGGCGACAAGGTTCTGCACCGGATATTCGGCACGAAGCCCTGATACGCCCTTGCACCTGAAGCCCGCGCCCCATAGGTTCCGCCGACGTCCGGTCGGGGCGTGGCGCAGCCTGGTAGCGCGCCTGTTTTGGGTACAGGAGGTCGTGGGTTCGAGTCCCGCCGCCCCGACCATCTAGTTTCGGAGTTTGTCATGCGCGCCCGCATCTATTTGCCGCCCAAGAATGCCATGCAATCCGGCCGAGCGAAGACCCATGAATGGATTTTCGAGTTCGTGTCCGGGACGGCGAAGCGCGCGGACGGTTTGATGGGCTGGATCGGTGGGGCCGACACCCAGGCGCAGATCAAGCTGACTTTTCCCAGCCAGGAAGAGGCCGAGGCTTACGGCCAGAAGAATGGCATCGCGTACGATGTGGAACTGCCGCAGGCGCGCCGCATCAAGCCGAAGGCCTACGCCGATAATTTCCACTTCGCCCGCGCGGAAAACTGGACGCACTAGGCCGCCGAAAATGGCGGTCTACACCGAGGTTACCGACGACGCGCTGGCCGCCTTTCTGGACGGTTACGACATCGGCACCGCCGTGGCGTTTCGCGGCATTGCCGAGGGGGTGGAGAACTCCAACTACTCGCTGCGCACCACGTCCGGCGATTTCATCCTGACGCTGTACGAGAAGCGGGTCGATCCGGCGGAACTGCCTTGGTTCCTCGGGTTGATGGAGCATTTGGCGCGCCGCGACGTCGTTTGCCCGCAGCCGGTGCGCGGGCGGGACGGGGAAGCACTGCGGCAACTCGCGGGGCGGCACGCGGCGATCACCACATTTTTGCCGGGCGTTTGGCCTCGGCGGGTCCGGGTGGAACACTGCGGACCGGTGGGTGCGGCCTTGGCCTCGCTGCATCTGGCCGGGGCCGATTACACGCCCACGCGGCGGAATGCTCTGGGACCGCTCGGTTGGTCGCCGCTGCTCAACCGGTCGCGCGATCGGGCCGACGCGGTGCAGCCGGGGCTGGCGGCGATGTTGGATTCGGCGCTGTCGGGCATTTTGGCGACTTGGCCCACGGGGCTGCCGGTCGGGCATATCCATGCCGACATGTTCCCCGACAATGTGTTTTTCCTGAACGATGCGCTGTCGGGCGTGATCGATTTCTACTTCGCTGCAACCGATATTCTGGCCTACGATGTCGCGGTCTGTCTGAATGCTTGGTGTTTCGAGCAGGATTTTTCGTTCAACGTCACCAAGGCCCGCGCACTGCTGACTGCGTACCGATCGATCCGACCGTTGTCGGACGCCGAGCGTACGGCGTTGCCGGTGTTGTGCCAGGGGGCGGCGATGCGATTTCTGCTCACACGGCTGTTCGACTGGCTCAACACGCCGGACGGCGCATTGGTCACGCGCAAGGACCCGCTGGAATATATGCGCCGGCTGCGCTTCCATCTGAGCGCCCGCGACGCCCACGCTTACGGCATCTGAAGGGTCCCGCCATGGCTCGTGTTCGTTCTATCCCGTCGTCGGAATTGCCCGCCGACCTCGCCGCTATTTACGACCGGTTCACTGGGTCGTACGGCCCGTTCGCCAACCAGGCGGCTGTGTTCGCGCATGTTCCGGCGGCGTTGCGGCATTTGATGTCGATGCTGATGGAATTGCGCGAGGCTGGGACACTCCCGAAACGTTATTTGGAATTGGCCATCGTCGTGGTGTCGCGATTGAACGAGTGCGATTACTGCGTCGCGCATCACAAGCCGTTTCTAGCGATCGAGGGTATTTCGCCGGACGGTATCGATGCCGTCATGGAATGGCAAAATCATCCCGAACTGACCGATGTGGACAAGTTGGTTGTCGAATACACCGTCGCCGCTTGGACCGATCCGCATAAGCTGCGCGAACGGATGTTCGAGAGGCTGCGGATGCATTTCACCGAAGCACAGATCGTCGAACTCACGTTCCGTCTGACTTTATGCGGATTTTTTAACAAATTCAACGACGCCCTCGGCATCGAAGAAGAACCGGAGGTGTCGCATGGCGGATGAAGATATCGTCGAAATCTGGACCGATGGCGGCTGCAAGCCCAACCCTGGCGCCGGTGGCTGGGGTGCCATCCTGGTATTCAAGGGCACGCAAAAAGAACTGTCCGGCGGCGATCCGAACACCACCAACAACCGCATGGAAATGACCGCTGCGGCCGAGGCGCTCGAAACTCTGAAACGTCCGTGCAAAGTAATATTGCACACCGACAGCGAGTATTTGAAGAACGGCATCACCCGATGGATGACCGGCTGGGTGCGCAAGAACTGGCGCAATGCGTCGGGCGATCCGGTGAAGAATATGGATCTGTGGCAACGCATTCTAACCGCCGCCAAAGCCCACGACATCGAGTGGAAATGGGTGCGGTCCCATGTCGGTATCGCGCTGAACGAACGCGCAGACGTGCTGGCGACCGAGGCGCGGGAAGCAGCGGTGGCGGCGGCACGGGGACGAAAATAGGGCGGACCTACCATTATATTATCTTTAACGCTTGCCATCGTTTACGACGGTTCCAAAAATATCTATTGGCTATCAGTACCGTTCTGATATTGTATCGGCGTCCGAAACAGGAGCAGACCATGATCCATCACGTTTCTATTTCTGCACGCAATCCGAAGCACGTGGCCGATGTATTGGCCGAATTGATGAATGGACGGGCTTACCCATTTCCCGGCGGCATCGCCGATTCCTTCATGGCGGTGACCGGCGACGAGCATGGCACGATGATCGAGGTCTATCCGGAAACCGTCGCACTCGAACCGGGCACAGGGGACATGCAAGTCGTATGCGGCTCGGTTCCCAAGGCGGAATACGCCCCGTTCCATGTGCTGCTGTCGGTGCCGCTCGACCGCGACGCCGTGCAGAAAATCGGCGATCGAGAGGGATGGCGCACCCAATTGTTCGGCCGCGGTGCGCCAGGGCAGAAGCCGTTTTTCCACGTGATCGAGGTCTGGGTCGAAAACCGCCTTATGATCGAAGTCGCTACCCCCGACATGGTGGCCGACTACACCAAGCTGATCCAAAGGGAGAATCTCGACGCGATGTTCGCTGTCCGCTCAGCGGCCTAAGCCCGAGCACCGCCGGACGTCCCTGGCCACGCGCGTCCCGTTCCTCCAAAATGCTTGCAGAGCATCCCGACGAACGACCGATGAAAATAACCGCCGTCGAGACCAGCCTGACCACCATCCCCTTCGACATGGGCGCCAAGCCGGTGACCTTCGGCGGGGTGGGCTGGCAGTATATGCACACATTCTGGATCCGCATCGTCACCGACGCGGGGATCGAGGGGTGGGGCGAGGGCTTCGGCCATGCCTGCGTCGCAGCCACCAAGACCGCATTCGACACCCAAATCGCGCCCGCCATCCTCGGCCAAGACGCTCGGGATATCGCCGGAATACGCGCGCGGCTGTCGAAGACGCTGCACCTGTTCGGGCGCAATGGGCCGCATATTTTCGGGCTGTCGGGCCTGGATATCGCGCTGTGGGACATCGCGGGCAAGGCGGCAAACATGCCGTTGTGGCGCATGTGGGGTGGGACACCGAAGGAATCGCTGACCACATACGCCAGCCTGCTGCGCTACGGGTCCCCCGAGTTGGTCGCTGCTGCCTGCAAGCGCGCGGTCGCCCGGGGCTATCGCGACATCAAGCTGCACGAGATCGAATACCCCATGATCGCTGCGGCGCGGGAGGCCATCGGCCCAGACGTCAAGCTGATGGTCGACTGCAATTGCCCCTGGACCGTCCTACAGGCGTCCGACATGGCGCGGAAGTTGCTGGACCTCGATCTCACTTGGCTTGAAGAGCCGGTTTGGCCGCCCGAAGATCATGCCGGCCTGGCGCAGGTTCGCACCGAGGGCATCCCCATCTCGGCCGGCGAAAATGCCGGCGGGCTGAACGACTTCAAGCACCATTTCGAAGAAGGCGCGCTGGATATCGCACAGCCGAGCGTCACGAAGATCGGCGGGCCGTCGGCGATGCTGGAGATCGCGGCGCTATGCAAGGCGCACGGCGTGCGTCTGGTACCGCATAATGCGTATTTCGGCGCGGGCTATCTGGCGTCCTTGAACCTGAACGTCGCCATCGCGCCGGACGCGCCGTTCGAGCGGCTGTTCATCGATTTGGCGGCCAGCCCGTATCACGATCTGGTGGTAGCGACGAACGGCCAATCCAAGGTCCCGACCGGTCCGGGCCTCGGCTGCGATCCGGACCAAGCGGTCCTAGCGAAGTATCGTGTCGGCGACGTGACGGTGCATCGGAAATAACGGACAAATCCCCCTCTCCCTCGGCGAGGGGGGATTCGACCTGCCGCCCCCCTTGGAGACTTCCCATGAAAATCACCCGCCTGCGCACCGAGGTCGTGCATCTGCCGATCGATCCGCCGATCCTGACCGCGATCCTCGGTTCGCTGCGATCCGCCGATTGCGTGCTGGCATTCCTCAACACCGACGAGGGCATCACCGGCGAGGGCCTCGTGTTTTCGATCAACAACCGCCGTCTGTCCGTGATCCACGAAATGGTCCGCCAGTTGGAAGACCTCGTGGTCGGGATGGACCCACGTGTCGGCGGCAGTTTGAACGCCCGGGCGTGGAAAGAATTGAATTTTCTAGGATACGAGGGCGTGTCGATCGTCGGATTGGCGGCAGTGGACAATGCAATGTGGGACCTGCGCGGCAAGGCGGCCGGGCTGAACGTCGCCCATCTGATCGGCGCCTGCCGCACTGCCCAACCGACCTATGCCAGCGGCGGTCTGTGGCTCGGCTCATCCATCGACGAGTTGCAAAAGGAAGCGGCCGGCTTCGTGAAGCGCGGCTTCAAGGCCATGAAAACCCGCGTCGGACCTACCGACCCCGAGAAAATGGTCGAGCGCGTCGCCGCTGTGCGAGAGGCCATCGGCCCCGATATTGGGCTTATGGTCGACGCCAACCAGCAAATGACCGTCAAGCAGGCCATCCGCATCGGCCGCATGATGGAGGAACTGAATCTGACGTGGTTCGAGGAACCCGTCATCTGCCACGACCACGAGGGCGAGGCCGCCATCTCCGCCGCCTTGGACACGCCGATTGCGTCCGGCGAGACGGTTTACACCCATCGCGGTATTCACAAGATGCTCGAAGCCCGGTCGGCCGATGTTTTGATGCCCGACCTCCAGCGGATGGGCGGCCCGACCGAATTTCTCAAGGCCGGACACCTATGCGAAGCGTACCATATCCCCTGCGCCTCGCATTTGTTCCCGGAAATGAGCCTGCCGCTGCTCGCGAGCCTACCCGGCGGGTATTACCTGGAGCACATGCCGTGGTTTGAGTCTTTGTACAAGGAGCACATCGAGCTGGACGCGAACGGCGACGCCATCGTGCCCGACCGTCCAGGCTGGGGATTCAGCTTCGATCCAGCGACCATCGATCGGTTCAAGGACTGAGAGTCGGAAAATTTTACACTCACCGAAACGCCATATCTCAGCTGGTCGTCAATCTTGTCATTGACCGACCAGCTATCGTGCCCGGGGCAATGCAAACCTAGCGCAAGACACTTGAGTCAAAATCGCCGACGGTATTGCTGCCGCCGGCGATAAATCCGAGCAATCGGCCTAGGAGTTCAGGCCGCGCGCTTGCGGCGGCGCATGATGCCGATACCGGCAATAGCCGTTCCCAGCACGGCTAAGCTGGCCGGTTCGGGCGCGTTTTGGAAATCGGCGGTTACGTTGACGCCGATGTTGGCCCCGCCGCCGAAAAACAAAGTATTGCTGGGCGCGCTGCTAGTGCCGGAAAATGCGCCGCTGCCGGTAAGGCCCAAAAACGTAAGCGAGAAATTGCCAAGGCCTTCATAAGGCGCCAAAGCTGCGCCGGAAATCGTCGTCGTATAAGATGTGGTTCCGGTCAAACCAGGAAAATTCGTCGTGGAACCAGCAAATGCGGTGCCACTCGCCACCGTGGCCGTTGTCGTCAACAACTGAGAGAGCCCACCGGGACCCGTCAGAAGCATATTCACCGATGCTGTGCCATTGGTGAAGCTGTAATCGGTGCCACTGGTGTTGTTGACCGCTACGTTAGCGGCCTCATTCGTGGTGATGGTCAGCACCAGAGAGTTCAACGTCGGAAGTGTCAGAGTGTCGTACTGCGACATCACGACATTCAAACCGCCAGAATACGCTGCTGCGCCCGTGGGCGCGATTAAGCCCGTCTCGACGAGATTGGCGCTCGCAATACCTGTTGCAGCAAGGGAGAGGGCGGTGGCGGCAGCCAAGACTAGCTTCATACGCATGGACTTAATCCTTTTGATCCGGAGACCGGCATAGTTAAGTGTCACAAGCTAAGCAAACGGTATGCCAAATTTGAAAATAATTATATATCAATAAGATATCAGGGTGAGACGCTCCCTAAAATTGGATAATGTAAAATTTTCCGACAAAACAAGGCTTCCTGACGCGTTTGGTCCGCCGATTTCCGCCGTGCGGCTCCCCATTGGGTCCGGTTTGAATGCGATTGTACCGCCGGTTGGGGCGAATAGGGCAATCGAGGCAATGGGCAACGCTTCCTCCGCGACATAGCACACGAATTTGTTATTATAGGAAAATTTACCCTTATCTACTACCAGCTACGGGTAGCATACAATTATATCGAGATGTCAGGGGAAAAATACCGCCCCTGTTAATGGTTTATTAACCATTAACAGGTTAGATAGGGGAATGCGGTCAACACTACTCGTTCTGTTCTCCCTTCTCCCCTTCTCTACCCAGGCGCAAACCTTCTGCGGCCATCTCGGCATGCCCGCGTCGGATCTCAAATACATCTCCCGAGGGTTCACCAGCGGCCATACCGGCCTGGACATGATGGCCCCCGAGGGTTCGCCCCTCCGCGCCGCAGCCGGAGGCACCGTGATTTTTGCCGGGCAGTATTTCGCGTACGGCAATATCGTCGACATCCAGCACGCCGACGGGTTCGTCAGCCGTTACGCCCATATGCAGGGCTTCGCCCGCAGCATCGCCCCCGGTCGTCCGGTTGCGGCTGGCGAAATCATCGGCAAGGTCGGTCACACCGGCCGCGCCCACGGTTCGCACGTGCATTTCGAGGTGCGGATGAACGGCCGCCCGGTCGATCCCAAGCCGTTCCTGGCATTGGCCAGTTGCTCGGGTATTCCGACCGCCGAACCGATCGAAGAAGCACGGTTGCACGAACCGCGGCAGCGGGCGCGGCAACAACACCGTCACTAAGACCGATATCCAAGCGCGGGAAGATCGGTGCTCTGAAGCAAACCGGGTAAGCGGTCCTACCGCACCCCGTGCAACCGTCGGTCCACCGCCAGCAGCAGCAAATTCACCACCGCCGCGAAGCCTGCCAGCAGCAACGTGAGCGCCATGATATCGTTCACATGGTTAAGCCCGATAGCGTTCATAAGCAGAAAACCGAGCCCGTTTTTCGACCCGAACATCTCGCTCAGCAGCACGCCAAGCATGGTGGCGGCGAAACCGATACGCAGGCCGGTGAAGACCTCGGGGATCGCAGCGGGTAGCGCGATGCTCCACACCGTTTGCGCGACCGTAAGCCGCAACGCTCGGCCGGTACGCAGGAAAATCGGCTTGATCGCGCGCACGGCGTTCATGGTGAACAGGATGATCGGCAGGATGCCGTGCATCACCGCGAACACCACGACCGACGTCACGCCGATGCCGCAGACCATGAGCACCACGGGGTAGAACACGATTTTCGGCACGGCGTAGAAGCCCATGATCACCGGTTCCATCACCTCCCCCGCCAAGCGGTTCAAGCCGAGCAGGGCGCCTATCGACAAACCCAGAACAACCTCGAAGCCAATGGCGAGGCCGAGGGCTCGGAAGCTGCTGGCGACATTGGGCCAGAATTCGATGTCCGCCAGCATGCCTAAAGCGTTGGCGACCGTGGTCAGCGGCGGGGTCAGCGCGATCGCACCGACGATCCCGTACAGTGCCTGCCACGCGCACAACACGATAAGCAACAGAATCAAACTGTCGGCCGCGCGACGGTTCAGGATCATCGGCTTATCCGGCGCTGCAAATGCCGCTCCCACCCCAGCAAGGCCGTGTTGACCGTGCCGACGACGATGGTGACCAGCAGGATCAGCGCATACATGCGCTCGTTATCGAAGCCATTGAACGCGAAAGCGATTTGGTAGCCGACGCCGCTGCCGGACAGGATGAACTCGGCGCCGAGCACGCCGACGAAGGAATAGGCGATCGCGAGCTTGACGCCGGTGAACAGATGCGGCGCGGCGGCGGGCAGCACGATACGGAAGGTGGTTTCGATCGCGCCGAGGCGGTGCATGCGGGCGGTGCGGAACAGCACGGCCGGCACTCGGTCCAATCCGTTCATGGTACTGGTCATCATGGCGATGAAGGCGAACATGAAGCCGATGACCACGATGGGAATGCGATTCATGCCGAAGAAGACAATAAACATGGGATAGAAGATGAAGGTCGGAACCGAGTAGTACGTCGCCAGCAGCGGCTCCATCGCCACCCGAGCGCGTGGCCATGCGCGCAGTGCACAGCCCAGCAGGAAGCCGGTGCAGACGGACAAGGTGGCGGCGCAGACGATGCCGGTCAGGGTCGTCGCGACTTCCTGCCGCATGTCGGCCATGCCAGCTACCGCGATCAGCCCGCGCAACATTTCGGTTGGCGGCACCATCGTGAGTTGGGAAATATAGCCAAGGCGACAAGTAGCCTCCAACACGATCAGGCAGGCGACCAACAATCCGATGCGGATGGTTGTCGTCGGTTTCAAGGCGATTTACCCTGGAGATCGGCGGGCAAAAAGCTTTCATCGACGATCTTACGTGCGTCGATCGCGCCCTCCACCATGCCGTTAAGGCGGGAGGCATGGATCATGTTCTCGATGCCGGGGTAATGGATGTTGCCTTCCCCCCAATAGGGAATGCCCTCGACGGTGCCTTCGTCGACTAGTTGGCGGATGGCTTCTTCCACCACGGCCGGGGTCAGCTTGAAGACCTTCCCGATAATAGCGGCCGATTCCGCCCTATGTTCCTTCATGTAGATCACTGCGAGCCGCCGACCGGCGATTATGCTTTTCACTAGGGCGGGATTCTGCCGCGCCTTCGACCGCAATACGACGCCGACCGTGTTGCAGATCGGCGGCAGCGTGTCCTTACCCCGCGCCACCACCCGGTATTTACCGGGATTGGAAAGGATCGCCGGCAGGGTGCCGACGGTGGCATCGACGCCCTTGTTCTCCAGCGCCGTCAGGCCTGGCCCGAATCCGCCGGTCGCGAGCAACGTGACTTCCCCCGGCTTGTAGCCGGCGCGGTCCATCATCCAAATCTCGAACGCCTGGGTTGTCGATTGCGCGGTGGAGAAGCCGACGCGCTTGCCCTTGAGATCCTGGATCGACGCGATGGGCGAATCCGCCATCGCCACGATCGCGAAACTGGCGGCACTCAAGACGTTATCGGACACGATCGCGATGTCGGCGCCCTTTTGAATGGCGGCGATGACCGGCGGCAGCGCGGTTTCGACGTAAGGAAGCTCACCTGCCAGAAGATTGCGCACATCCCCGCCGCCGCCGTTGGAGCCGATGACGGCAGTTATGTTGGCGCCAGCCTGCTGGAAGAACTTCTTGTCGAGGGCAACAGCGTAGGGAAAAGCGTTGACCGCGTTGCCATACTGCGCGACGGCGATTTCCTCCGCGCGCGCGGGCAATGCCAGCATGCACAGCAACGCCAGGATCGGCCGCATCGTTTCCCCCTTGGCTTTATGACGCCAGTTGGTGCATTTCTTTGTACAGATCGACCTTACCCTCGAATCCGATCCCCGGCAAATCCGGCAGCCGAACGATACTGTTTTCGACACGGGTGCCGTCGGGGAAGCCGCCATAGGGCTGGAAGACGTCGGGATAGCTTTCGTTGCCGCCGAGACCCAATCCCGCCGCAATATTCAACGACATCTGGTGCCCGCCGTGCGGGATGCAGCGCTTCCAGGACCAGCCGGAATCCTTCAGCATTTGTAGGGTGCGCTGGTATTCGCAGAGACCGTAGGACAAGGCGCAATCGAATTGCAGCCAATCCCGATCCGGCCGCATGCCGCCATGGCGGATCAGGTTGCGCGCATCTTGGTGGCTGAACAGATTTTCCCCGGTGGCCATTGGGGCCGGGTAAAACTCCGCCAACGCCGCCTGGAGCTGGTAATCCAGCGGGTCGCCCGCTTCCTCGTACCAGAACAGCGGATAGTGTCGCAGCATCTTGGCGTACGCGATGGCGGTTTCCAGGTCGAAACGTCCATTGGCGTCCACCGCAAGTTGTGCCTTACCGTCGAGTTCGGCCAACACAGCCTCGATCCGGCGGGCGTCCTCGGCGATGCTTTCGCCACCGATTTTCATTTTCACCACGGTATAACCGCGATCGAGATAGCTGCGCATTTCCCCGCGTAGGGCAGAATCATCCTTTCCGGGATAGTAATAACTACCCGCTGCGTAGACGAAAATATTGGGATCGGCTTGCACACCATGGCGCTCGGCGAGCAGGCGAAACAGCGGCTTCCCGGCGATTTTTGCCACTGCGTCCCATACCGCCATGTCGATCGTGCCGACAGCCACCGAGCGATCCCCGTGCCCGCCGGGCTTTTCGTTGGTCATCATGGCTTTCCAGACGCGATCGGGGTCTAGATTGTCCCCGGTCGCATCCAGCAACGTCGCCGGATCGGCTTCCAAAATGCGCGGCGCGAACCGCTCGCGGATCAAACCGCCCTGCCCGTAGCGGCCGTTGGAGTTAAAGCCGTAGCCGACGACCCGCTTGCCGTCGCGCTCCACATTCGTGACGACCGCCACCAGGGACGACGTCATTTTGGAGAAATCGATATAGGCGTTGCGGATCGGCGAGCTGATGGGCTTGGTGACCTCGCGCACGTCGAGGATACGGATAGGCATGGGTTTCGGTCCTGATCGAGTGATGGCGGGAGCTTATCGAATCCGGCCCTACAAGCCCACCAATTCCCGCCATTCCGCTTCGGTGAAGATCTTGATGCCCAATTCCGCTGCCTTGCGGGCTTTCGACCCCGCATCGGCCCCGACCACTACGATATCGGTCTTCTTCGATACGCTATCGGTCACTTTTGCGCCCAACGATTCCGCGCGCGCTTTGGCTTCCGGGCGCGTCATGGTTTCCAAAGTACCGGTAAAGACAACCGTCTTGCCGGCGACCGGACTGTCCGCTGCCTCGGCGATCGTGGCATCCTGGATCGTCAGTTCGCGCGCCAAACCGTCCAACGCTTCGACATTGCGTTGCTCGCCGAAGAATTCCGCGAGTTCCTCGGCAATGGTCGGCCCGATACCCAGAATACTGCCAAGCGCCAGACGCTCGTCCGATCCGACCGTCGTTGCTTTGGGCATTTGTTCGCGCCAATTGGCATAAGTGCCGTAATGCCGCGCCAGCAACTTGGCATTCGATTCCCCGATGCGACGAATACCCAGTGCGAAAATGAAACGCTCCAACGCAATCGTTCGGCGCGCTCGGATGGCGCGCGACAGATTGCTGGCGGACAACTTCCCCCAGCCCTCGCGCGTCGCGATATCGGCTTCGCGTTCCGGCAGATGGAACAGGTCGGCGGGGCCGTGCAACCAGCCCTCGGCGTAGAATTCCTGGATGGCTTTTTCACCGAGTCCGTCGATGTCGAAGGCGTTGCGGGATACGAAATGAATAAGTCGCTCGACCCGCTGTGCCGGGCATATCAAACCGCCTGTACAACGACGCACAACCTCCCCAGGGGGGCGCAAGGCGTGGCTTCCGCATGCCGGGCATCGTTCCGGATATACGAACGTTGCATCGCCGCGCAGCTTGTCCGTAACGACTTGAACGATCTGCGGAATGACATCTCCGGCCCGCTGCACGACGACCGTATCGCCGATACGCAAATCCTTGCGAGCGATTTCGTCTTCATTATGCAATGTCGCCCGAGCAACGAGCACGCCGCCGACGTTGACAGGCTCCAACTCGGCGACCGGGGTCAGGGCGCCGGTGCGGCCCACTTGGATGCGGATTTCCCGGAGCACTGTTGTTGCTTGTTCGGCAGGAAATTTCCATGCGATGGCCCAGCGCGGGGCGCGGCCGACAAAGCCGAGCCGGCGTTGTAGCGCCAGATCGTCGATTTTGTAGACGACACCGTCGATGTCGTAAGGCAAGCCAGATCGTTGCGCACCGATTTCGTCTTGAAAAGCCGCAGCTAGATCCTCGGTTTCCAGGCGGCGCGACAACGGATTGACGGTAAAACCCCAATCGCGCAGCCGGTCCAAATAGGCAGCGTGGGTTTCCGCCACGGGCTCGCTGCTTTCGCCCATTGCGTAGGCAAATAGCGACAAGCGTCGGCCCGCAGTGATACGGGCGTCCAGTTGTCTCAACCCGCCGGCTGCGGCATTGCGCGGGTTAGCGAATAATTTTTGCCCCGCCGCTGCCTGAGCTTCGTTCAGCGCGAGAAAATCGGCTTTGGTCATGAAGACCTCGCCGCGAATTTCGATCGAGGCCGGTGCGGGACCGTGCAATTGTTGCGGTACCGCCGTGCCCATGGTGCGGAGGTTGGCGGTGACGTCTTCCCCCTCCATCCCATCGCCGCGCGTGGCGCCGCGCACGAATTTGCCGTTCTCATAAGTTAAGCTAATCGACAGCCCATCTATTTTCGGTTCGGCGACAAACGCCAGAGGTTCGGTCCAGCCCAAAAACCGGCGGGCACGGTCGCAGAATTCCTTGAATTCGTCGGCATCGAATGCGTTGTCCAACGACAGCATCGGCACTTTGTGACGCAGCTTCGCAAAGCCGGAATCCGACGCGCCGCTCACCCGGTTCGTGGGGGAATCGGTGCGCACCAGTGTCGGGAATCGCGCCTCGATCGCGACGTTCCGAATTCGCAACACGTCGTAATCCGCATCGGCGATGTCGGGCGCGTCGTTCTGGTAATATAGTCGGTCGTGGTAAGCGATTTCCATCGCCAGCCGCGCGAGTTCGGTCTTGGCATCGGCTTCGGTCAGATCGGGTATGGCAATCTGCTGCGTCATCCCGCTACCCCCAACAATTCATCCGCCGCCGCTCGGGCGGCCGCGCCGATGGTTTCGCCGGCAAGCATGCGGGCAATCTCCTCTCGCCTTTCCTGTACCGTTAATATTTCCACATTCGTCGCAGTGCGGTTGCCGACCGAGGCTTTGGCAACGCGCAAATGCGATATCCCGCGCGCGGCCACCTGCGGACTATGGGTCACCACCAGCACTTGTAGCCCCTCGGCCACCCGCGCCAGCCGTTCCCCGACGGCTGCCGCCGTGGCGCCGCCGATACCGGAGTCGACTTCATCGAACACCAAGGTCGGCACGATCGACCCAGCGGATAGCACGACTTTCAACGCCAGCATCAATCGCGACATCTCGCCGCCGGATGCGACTCGTGCCAATGGCCCGGGTTCCTGCCCTGGGTTGGTGGCGATTAGGAAGCGGACGGAATCGCTGCCCGACAGGCCCCACTCCGTTTCTGGAACCGATGCGACTTCGGCATGGAAACGCGCTTTGTCCAACCGCAGCGGCGGCAATTCCAGGGCAACCGCTGCATCCAATCGCACCGATGCGGCCTGCCGAGCCTGAGAGACGGCTTCGGCTGCGGCGACATAGCGGGCACGGCCGTCGCGCGCGGCTTGTTCGAGTTCGGCGACCTCCGCCTCCCCCGAGGTCAGCGCCGCCAATCGTTCGCATAGCCGGTCGAGCAGCGCGGGCAGATCGACCACCGGCACCGCGTGTTTGCGGGCAGCGGCACGCAGGGCGAATAATCGTTCCTCCGCTTGTTCCAGCAGGCGCGGATCGGCGTCGGCTTCGTTCGCCAATCGTGTTAATAACGTTTCGGCTTCCGCCAACGCCTCTTCCGCACGTTCCAAGGCCGCCATGGCTTCTGCGGCCGGATTGACCGCTTCTGGCCGGTTATTCGGCACCAGGCGCTGCAATGCGCGCGACGCCGATCGTAGCGCGGATGCCGGCCCGCTATTACGGCGATCGCGCGGGGTCAGTTCCGACAATGCCGAGGCAATCGCCTCCGCCCGGCGCTCCCCCAGTTGCAAGCGCTGCCGTTCGGCGGCGAGGGCATCTTCCTCACCCTCCTGCGGGGCCAGGGTCGCGAGTTCCTCGACCGCATGACGCAACCATTCCTCATCCCGAGCGGCGGCTTCGATGGCGGCGCGGGCGGCTTGGAGCTTGGACAAGGTGGCGCGCCACGTACGCCACGCCGAGGCCACCGCGTCGCGCAGCGCGGGCGGCACACCGAATCGATCGAGGAAATCTGCATGACTGGCCGGATCGGCCAACCCCATCTGCTCATGCTGGCCTTGCACTTCCACCAGCATCGCTCCGGCGCGGCGGAGCAACGCTACGCCGACCGGTTGGTCGTTGACGAAGGCGCGGGATCGCCCGTCTTTCGTAACAATACGGCGAAAAACGACATCGTCCTCGGCGACGAGACCTTGTTCGGTCAACAACGCGAGCACGGGATGACCGGCGCGTGGCGAAAAACACGCCGTTACCGCCGCCTGTTCGGTGCCGGAGCGCACCAAGCCAGCATCGGCTCGGGCGCCGAGCGCGAGGCCCAGACTATCGAGCAGGATGGATTTACCGGCCCCGGTCTCACCGGTCAGCACGGTCAGACCGGGGCCGAAGGACAAATCGAGTCTTTCGATCAGTACGACGTCCCGTATAGACAGCGCGGTGAGCATGCGGCGCCCGCGCCGTGCCGGTCAGAAGACCGAATGCCAAGCGCGGGAGAGCATGCCGCGCTTCGGGGCGGTCGGAAGCTCATCGGATTGGGTCAGGGCCTTGTCGCCCACCAAGGCGGCGTAGCTGTCGGTATACCACTCGCTGCCGGGGTAGTTATGACCCAACACGGCGGCGGTTCTCCGCGCTTCGTCCTTGAGGCCGAGTGCGAGATAGACCTCGATCAAGCGATGCAACGCTTCGGCGACATGATTGGTGGTCTGGAATTCGTCGGCGACTTTCTGGAAGCGACCGAGTGCGGCTTCGTACAGATGTTGCTTCTGATACCAGCGCCCGACCTCCATCTCCTTACCGGCGAGATGGTCGATACACAGATCGATTTTCAGCTTCGCATCGCGAGCATAAGGCGATTCCGGGAAACGGTTCACCACGTCGCGCAATGCGTTCATTGCCTGTTCGGTGCCGTGTTGATCGCGCTGAATGTCGGCGATCTGCTCGTAATACGACAAGGCCCGCAGATAATAGGCATATGCTACGTCGCGATGTGCAGGATGCAACTGGATGAAACGATCCAGAGTGCCGATGGAATCGGTGTAATGATTGCGCAGATATTGCGTATATCCCTGCATCAACTGCGCGTTAACGGACCAGCTCGCATAGGGATAATTGGTCTGGATGGCAGCGAATTGGTCCTCGGCTGTGGCGAAGCGGCGGGTATTCAGCGCATCGAGGCCGTTATTGTACATATCCTCGGCCGGGGCGACGGGCACATTGGACGCCTCCTCGTCCTTTGAATCGCCGCAGCCGGCCAGAAATGGCAGCAGCAGGGCGAAAGCCAGCACAGTCCGGCCGAAAGCCGAACGCTGGAGCGGGTAGCCTGGGGTGCGATTCTGATCCATCGGAACCCTTATAGCACGGGACTGGGCGGCGCGAAGATGGGGGCGGCGCCGATCAATTGCGCGGCAAACGCGCGATAGTGGGGGCATCGGGATTCTGCGCGCGATGGCGCAACAGATGATCGGCCAGCACGCAGGCCACCATCGCCTCCCCCACCGGGACCGCTCGGATACCGACGCAGGGATCGTGCCGGCCTTTGGTGCTGACATCGACGTCATGCCCCAAACGATCGACCGAGTGGCGCGAGGTCAGGATGGAACTGGTGGGTTTCACCGCAAACCGAGCAACGATGGGTTGGCCGGTGGAAATGCCGCCAAGAATGCCGCCGGCATGGTTGGACCCAAAGGCCACGATGCCATCGTCCATCCGCATTTCGTCGGCGTTGTCTTCGCCGGTCAGGCAAGCCGCGTCGAACCCGTCGCCGATTTCCACGCCTTTGACGGCGTTGATCGACATCAGCGCGCCGGCCAAATCGGCATCCAGTTTGCCGTAAATCGGTGCGCCAAGCCCAGGGGGCACGCCCTCGGCAACGATCTCGATCACCGCACCGACGGATGAGCCGGATTTGCGGATCCCGCCGAGGTAATCCTCCCAAAAGGCGGCGGCGACGGGATCGGGACAGAAGAACGGATTGTTGTCCATCGCGTCCCAGTCCCAGCGGGCGCGGTCGATTTTATGCGGCCCCATCTGCACCAGGGCGCCGCGAATACGGATCGCGGAACCGAGCACTTGACGGGCGACGGCGCCGGCTGCGACGCGCATGGCGGTTTCGCGGGCGGAGGATCGTCCGCCGCCGCGATAGTCGCGGATCCCATATTTCAGGTCGTACGTCAGATCGGCATGGCCCGGCCGATACTGCGCAGCAATGGCGGAGTAATCGCGCGAACGCTGGTCGACGTTCTCGATGACCAAGGCGATAGGCGTGCCGGTCGTCGCACCCTCGAACACGCCGGAGCGGATAACGACTTGGTCCGGCTCCTGACGCTGGGTGGTGAATTTGGACTGGCCGGGGCGGCGACGATCGAGCCAGGGCTGAATGTCGGCCTCGGTCAGAGGCAGACGCGGCGGGCAACCGTCGATCACGCAGCCGATGGCCGGGCCATGGCTCTCACCCCAGGTGGTAACGCGGAACAGATGCCCGAAACTGTTATGGCTCATGGGTTCTCCGCAGGGGGGTGTCCTGCCGTCGCGATGTCCGGTGCGTCGGGATGTTTCATGCCGACGGTGTGGTAGCCGCAATCGACGTGATGCACTTCGCCGGTCACACCGCGCGACAGGTCGGACAGCAAATAGACTCCGGCGCCGCCCACTTCCTCGATGGTGACGTTGCGACGCATGGGGGAGTTCAGTTGGTTCCAGCGCAGGATGTAACGGAAATCGCCGATGCCCGAGGCCGCCAGCGTCTTGATCGGTCCGGCGCTGATGCCGTTCACCCGAATGCCGGAATCGCCGAGATCGGCGGCGAGGTAGCGCACCGAAGCCTCCAACGCCGCTTTCGCCACGCCCATCACATTATAATGCGGCACCACACGTTCGGCGCCGAGATAGCTGAGCGTGAGCAGGCTGCCGCCCGGACGCATCATCGGCACCGCACGGGCGCAGACGGCGGTGAAGGAGTAGCAGGAGATGTCCATCGCCTGCACGAAAGCCGCGCGCGGCGTGTCCAGGTAACGCCCGCGCAGATAAGCCTTGTCGGCATAGCCGATTGCGTGGACCAAGAAGTCCAGCCCGTCCCATTTGTCGCGCAGCAACGCAAACGCGGCATCGATGCTGGCGTCGTCGGAAACGTCGCATGGGAACACAAGGTCCGAACCGAGCGAGGCCGCGAGCGGTTTGACCCGCCGGCCCAAGGCGTCGCCTTGGTAGGTGAAGGCCAATTCGGCCCCTTGCGCGGCACAAGCCTCGGCGATCCCCCATCCCAGGGAGTGGTCGTTGGCCACCCCCATGATAAGACCCCGCTTCCCTTGCATCAGGTTACCCTTGGCGGGCAACGGCGCGGCGGCGCTATCGGGCATGATCTACCTCAATGAAGTTGCGGGGTTCGCGTCGTCGTATGCGCGCCGTGGTGGCACAACGGCCCGTGTCCGGGCAAGAGGGCGCTTCACCTTCCGCCCCTCCGGCGTCATGCTGGCGCTACCGCTCGCCCTTATATACGGACAAAAAACCCAATGACCGACCCTTTCGCACAGTTCCAGGCCTGGATGGCCGACGCCGAAGCCACCGAGCCTTCCGACCCCAATGCCATGACGGTCGTGACGACGACGCCGGATGGCAAGCCGTCGGCCCGCACCATTCTGCTGAAGGGCACCGATCCGCGCGGATTCGTTTTTTATACCAACAAAGAGAGCCGCAAGGCCGGCGAACTCGCCGCCAACGCCAACGTCTTCCTCCTGTTCTACTGGAAGTCGCTCGGTCGCCAGATCAGGATCGAGGGCACGGTCGAACACGTCACCGACGCCGAGGCCGATATCTACTACGCCTCCCGCCCCCGCGTGTCCCGACTGGGCGCCTGGGCATCCGACCAGTCCCGCCCGCTGGCGAACCGCGCGGATCTGGAGCGGCGGCTGGCGGAATACGACGCGAAATATCCCGGCGAAACCATCCCTCGCCCGCCGCATTGGTCGGGCTATCGTGTTATCCCGACGTATTTCGAGTTCTGGCAGAACATGGAATTCCGCCTACACGACCGCACGATCTACCAGCCGACACCGGGCGGCGGATGGAGCACGGGCAAGCTGTTCCCGTAACGCGATGACCGTCCCACCGGACCAGACCGAAACCGTCGCGTTCTTGCGGAGCCTCGCGAGGGCCGATCCCGTGGAGACGCATATCTCGCTGGTGTTCCTCGGCGCGGACACGGTGTGGAAGCTGAAGAAGGCAGTGCGGCTGTCGTTCCTCGATTTCTCCACCGCCCAGGATCGCCGCCGTTTTTGCGAACGGGAACTCGCATTGAATGCCCCAGCGGCGCCGGGACTCTATCGCGATGTCGTGCCGGTGGTGTGCCGCGCCGACGGCACGCTCGGGCTGGGCGGGGACGGCACGACGGTAGACTGGGTTCTGCGCATGGCCCGCGTCCCGGCCGCCGATTTCCTGGACCGAATGGCGGCGGAAGCGCGGATCGATCCACCGCTGCTCGATGCGATCGCCGATGCCGTCGCTGCCTACCACCGCGCTCTACTGCCGCTGCCGAGCGCCGTGCCAAGC
>JBAXFK010000056.1:0-20533 GCA_037139955.1 Rhodospirillales bacterium | reverse complement strand
GTCGCGGTCAAGGTTATCCCATCGACGGCGACGCTGAGGCCCGGCGAAACGACGACGTTCGATGCCCAGGTCGTCGGTGTGTCCAATACCGCCGCCGCTGTGCCTTCGGCACCGATCGCGCTTGCCGGCCCTAGGGTCGCGGTGACGATGAAACCGGCCGAAAAGCGGCGGTTCACCGCGACCGTGGCCGGGGAACCCGCCGCGCCAATAACATGGGTTTTGCAACCCGCAGGCGCCGCCAGCGGAATCCTCGCCAACGGCGACTATACGGCGCCGTCTGTCGTACCGGCAGGACCGGTCGCCGTCGTCGCGCAAAAGGCAGACCAAACCCTTATCGGGCGCGCGCTGATTACGATCGCGCCGTGAGGCGGCGGGGTGCCGCGCCGTACCGTCGTTGCGCCCCGTTGCCACAATCCCCCCGATACGCTTCTCTCCCCGCTGACAACCACACCCCTAGGAGTCCCACCATGAAAGTCACCGTGGTGCAGATGAATTCTGGCGCCGATAAGGACGAAAACATCGCCCAGGCGCGCCGCCTGATCGAAAGCGCGGTGGATCAGGACAGGCCCGACATCGTGTCCCTGCCGGAGGTTTGGGATTCCCTCGGCGGCGATCGTGCCACCCGCATGGCCAACGCCGAGCATTTGCCGCCTAAGGGGTCCAACGAACCGGGTGGGCCGGCATACGAGTTCCTGCGCGAAACCGCGCGGGCGGCGAAAGTCCACGTCCATGGCGGCTCGATCATCGAGCAAGGGCCGGAGAAGCTTTTGAACACCACTGTGGTGTTCAATCCCGAAGGCACCGAAATCGCGCGCTATCGTAAGATGCATATGTTCGACATCGTCGGGCCCGATGGCACAGGATACCGCGAGTCGAATGCCTACGATGCCGGTGACGATATCGTCACGTACGAGGCCAATGGCGTTAAAGTCGGCTGCGCCATATGCTACGATGTGCGTTTCCCCGACCTGTTCTGGGAATTGCGCAAGCAGGGTGCCGAGCTCATTTTCCTTCCATCCGCCTTTACCCTCGCCACGGGGAAAGACCATTGGGAGCCGCTGTTGAAAGGCCGCGCCATCGAAACCCAGTGCTGGTTCGCCGCCCCTGCTACCTGGGGCAAGCACCTCGAAGGCAAGGGCGATGCGCGCTTTACCTATGGTCATTCGATGATCGTGAATCCCTGGGGTAGCGTCGTCGCCCAAGTGTCCGACGGCATCGGCTGGGCGACCGCTCGGCTCGACCATACCGTCACCGCCCGTATTCGGCGGGATATGCCCGTCCTCGAACATCGGAAACGCGTGTGAGTCTTTCCGCCACCGGCCTGCCGATCGGTCCCGCGCGGCGCTTCACCCACGGACGCATTGCGTTCGAGGCCGCGCCGACCCCGGTAGCCACCGACGCACGTAACCGGCTCGTGTCGCTCTATGGCAATTGTTCGCTGCAACAGGCGGATGTGATCGTGCCGCTGGGCGGGGATGGTTTCATGTTGGAAACGATCCACAAAGCGTTGGAGTTTAATAAGCCGGTCTACGGCATGAACCGCGGTTCTGTCGGCTTCCTCATGAATACCTTCGACGAGGACGACCTGCTCGGTCGCCTCGGCCGAGCACAGGCGGCGGAGTTGAACCCGTTGCGGATGCATGCGGTGACCGTGACCGGATCGGTGGAGGAAGCGCTGGCGTTCAACGAAGTCAGCCTGCTGCGGCAAATTCGCCAAGCGGCGAAAATCCGCATTACGATCGACGGGCGGGTGCGGCTTGCGGAATTGTCCTGCGACGGGGTGCTGATTTCCACGCCCGCCGGCTCAACCGCGTACAATCTGTCCGCGCACGGCCCGATCGTGCCGCTTTCGGCGAACTTGCTGCCGCTGACACCGATATCGTCGTTCCGCCCCCGGCGTTGGCGCGGTGCGTTGCTGCCCAGCACCGTGGAAGTGCTGTTCGAGGTGTTAGAAACCGACAAGCGCCCCACCGCCGCCGTGGCCGACTTTACCGAGGTGCGCGATGTCGCGTCCGTCGCTGTCAGCTTGGATCGAAATGTCGCAGTCACAGTGTTGTTCGATCCCGATCAAGGCTTGTCCGAACGCATCATCGTAGAACAATTCACAGTCTGAGCAAAAGGGAACACGTCCATGACCGCTCTACCGACCGCGTCGCCCGAAGATGTCGGGCTGTCCTCCGTCGCCCTCGATCGCCTGTCCACGGCGCTGAAAGATCGTGTCGCAGTCGGCCATGTTCCTGGCGCGGTGGCGCTGGTCGCGCGTCATGGCAAGATCGCTTACCACCAAGCGTTCGGTGCGGTCGCGCCCGGCGGCGCGCCGATGACGACCGATGCCATCTTCCGTATCTACTCGATGACCAAACCGATCGTGTCGGTCGCGACGATGATGCTTTGGGAAGAAGGCCGCCTGCTGCTGACCGACCCGATTTCGAAATATATGCCGGAATTCGCGTCTATGAACGTCGGTGTGGAGAACCCCGTTGCGGCGAAGCGTGCCATCTCGGTGCAGGACCTGCTGCGCCACACCTCCGGCCTAACCTACGAATTCCGAGGCAACGGCCCGGTACATAGGGCCTATGGCGCGGCGCGGGTTGCGCGGCTCAAGCAAACCAATGCCGATCATGTTGCCACCCTCGCATCGCTGCCGTTGCTGCATCAGCCCGGCGCGCATTGGGAATATTCGCGGTCGACCGACGTGCTGGGTCGGCTGGTGGAAGTCGTGTCCGGCCAAACCCTGGGCACTTTCCTATCGGAGCGCATTCTGAACCCGCTCGGTATGACCGAAACAGCGTTTTCGGTGCCGGAAAAAGACCACGCCCGCATCGCCGAACCCTTCGCCAAAGACCCGGAAGGCGGTACTGACATTGCGCTGCTGGATATCAAGCGCACCGCACTGTTTGAATCCGGCGGCGGTGGGTTGGCCGGCACATCGATGGACTATGCTCGCTTCTGCGCGATGCTTGCCAATAACGGGCGGCTCGGCGATGTGCGTTTGCTGGGCCGCAAAACCATCGAATTGATGACGTCGGATCATCTGGGCAACGTCCCCAGCAACCCCGATTTGCTGCCCCCCGGCCACGGTTTCGGCCTGGGCTTTGCCGTCCGTATCGCCGCCGGCATGGCGCCATTCCCCGGCTCCGTCGGCAATTACTACTGGAGCGGTGCGGCCGGAACATCGTTTTGGGTCGATCCAGCCGAGCGGCTCTATGCGGTGTTGATGATTCAGGCGCCGGTGCAGCGGGAGCATTATCGGCTGTTGTTCCGCGATCTTGTCTATGCGGCAGTCACGGATTGATTGCCGGCCAGCCCTGGCCAACCGTCGTCTTTCTGATAGCGGTCGCGTTCGTCGCGGGCCTCGCTCGGGGGTTTTCGGGATTTGGGTCCGCGTTGATTTTCATTCCCCTCGGCAGCGCGGCGGTGGGGCCAGCACTGGCGTCGGCGGTGCTGCTGGTAGTCGACGGTCTCGGTTCGACCCCGATGCTGCCGGCGGCGTGGCGGGAAGCCGATCGCCGAGCGGTCTTTACCATGAGCACGGGGGCCATCGTTGCTGTGCCGGTCGGCACTTTGGCGCTCGCTTGGATCGATCCCAGCACGTTGCGGTGGGGAATCTGTTTGGCGATCCTGCTGTTGGTGATGGTGCTGGCTTCCGGGTGGCGTTACAGCGGCCGCCCGGTGACGGCGGTCACAGTCGGGGTGGGGCTGGTGTCCGGCTTCCTGACCGGCACCGCCCAAATCGGTGGCGCCCCCGCCATTGCTTATTGGCTCGGCGGTGCGCTGCAAGCCCGTAACGTGCGCGCCAATCTGGTGCTATTTCTGGCATGTTCCACCTTTTATTCCGCGATCTCCTACGCGGCTTCCGGCTTATTCAATTGGCGGATGGCGGCGTTATCGCTGGCGATCGGTCCGGCTTATGTTGTCGGAGCTTTGCTAGGCATGCGGATGTTCGGCCTAGCGAGCCCGCAGACATTTCGCCGCATATGCTACGCGTTGATCGCTTTGGCGGCTATCCTCGGATTGCCGATTTTCCGTTGACCGAACAAGGATTCGAACGATGATTATCCCCGAAGGCGCACGCAATATCGATTTCGTCGGCCATACCGACCAGGGCGGCCGTGGCGATGGCGTGCAAGTCATGGTCGATCGCGGCTACGCTTATATCGGCACCCGCGTCAGCCGGGGCGTGATGGTTACGGATGTGCGCGATCCGCGCAATCCGAAGCCGGTGAATTTCATGCCGATCCATCAGAACTCGGTGTGTTTGCATTTGCAGGCAGCCGAAGGATTATTGCTGAATATCGAGGAGCTCGACCTTCGGGCATTGTTGTCGATCAAAGATTATTACACCGGTTCCAATCAAGTGGATTCGTCCCGTTACGGCACCAGGGGCGTGGATTTTTCGGCCGGCATGCGGGTCTACGATATTTCCGATCCTGCCAATCCCCGTGCGATCGGGTTCATGGAAGTCCAGGGCCTTGGCCTGCACCGCATTTGGTGGACCGGCGGTCGTTATGCCTATGCGTCGGCGCTGCTGGACGGGTTCATCGATCACATCTTCATCGTCATCGACATGGCCGATCCGACAAAGCCGGTGGAGTGCGGGCGGTGGTGGATCTCCGGCATGAACCTCGCGGCCGGAGAAACCCCGCATTGGAAAGGTCGGTGGGCGCTGCACCATGCAGTGGTGGAGGACGACATCGCTTATGCGTCCTGGCGCGATGGCGGGCTGACCATTCTGGATGTGTCCGATAAGACCGAACCGAAATTGCTGTCCCATAAAGTCTGGAGCCCGCCCTTCGGCGGCGGCACCCATAGCGCGCTTCCCTTGCACGACCGGAATTTGTTGGTGGTTGCCGATGAGGCAACGATGAACATCGACCAGAGCCAGATCAAACACACATGGGTTTTCGATATTCGCGACAAAACCAACCCGATTTCGATCTCGACGTTTCCCAGCCCGTCGGATCGGGATTACGTTGCGATGGGCGGGCAGTTCGGGCCGCACAACCTGCACGAAAACCGACCGGGATCGTTCCAGTCGTCCACGACAGTGTTTGCGACATGGCAAAGTGCGGGGGTGCGGGTATTCGATATCGCCAATCCCTACCGGCCGGAGGAAATCGGCTATTTCGTGCCGCCGCAGCCCACTGTGTGGCGCGAGCCGATGCGCGGTCGAGCCAAAATCCGGCACACGGCGGATTTGTTCGTATCGAAAGAAGGTTTGATTTACGCGACCGATTACGATGCGGGTTTGTATATTTTGCAGTGGAAGGGGGTCTGAAAAATGATCGCAGCCATCAGCATGATGCGCCGCTTGGACACGGTCGATATTCACCGTTTCCGCCGCCACTGGTTGGACGTGCATGGGCCGCTGGTGCAATCGTTCGCTGGCCTGCGCAGCTACGTGCAATGCCACGCGATCGATAATCCCGCGACCAATGCGGCGGCGCGTGCGCTGCGGATCGATGGGTTTCCGATTCTGTATTTCAATAACCACGCCGACCGACAATTGGCGCAAGGATCGGCCGCTATGGCGGCGTGCAATATCGATTCTCGCTTGTTCATCGGTGCGGTTTCGCGGGTCGCCACGACGCCTGTGGAAATCCGAGCGGGGCAGGGCGGTCGCTTGTCGGCAATTGTTCTATGCCTGGAAGGCACGGACGTGCCCGCCGTCCAGGCGCGCCTATCCGCAGCGCCCAGCCTGACACGGTTCGATGTGCTAGAGCAAGGACCTGCACCGGCCAGCACTGTGCCGCATTTGCCCGCGATCGTGTCGGGCGTGTTCCAGATTCGTTGCGAAAGCTTGGTCGAATTGGAGGCTGCGATGGCAGGTCTCGACGTCCCGACTTTTGTTGTCGAGGAGCATTGGCTGCCGCCAACTTGAGAATTTCCCCCAACCGACGCAGACTAAATCATCGAATCGGAGGGACTTCCCATGCAAATCGGCTTTATCGGTCTCGGCACGATGGGCAAAGGCATGGCTGCCAACTTGCAAAAGGCCGGCCATAAAATCGTTGTTCACGACCTCACGCGGCAGGCGGCCTCGACCCATCTGGAAAACGGGGCTGTTTGGGCTGAAAGCCCGAAGGCGCTGGCCGAACAATGCGACGTCGTTTTTACCTCGCTTCCTACACCCGCCGACGTGCGCGCGGTCGGCTGCGGCGAAAACGGCCTGATCGAAGGCTTCAAGCCCGGCTCGGCATGGTTCGATCTGTCCACCAATGCCGTGGACGTGGTGCGCGACCTCGCCGGCATTTTCAAAGAAAAGGGCGTCGAATTTCTGGATGCTCCGATCAGCGGCGGGCCGAAAGGCGCCAACTCGGGTAAACTCGCCATTTGGGTCGGTGGCGATAAGGTCGCGTTCGACAAATACGCGACCGTGCTAAGCGCCATGGGCGATCAAGCACGCTACATCGGTGCGATCGGGGCCGGATCGATCGCCAAGTTGGTGCACAACGCGTCCTCCGCCGCGATTGCGCTGGTACAGGCGGAAACGTTCACTATGGGAATCAAAGCCGGAGTCGATCCGTTGGATTTGTTCGAGGCCGTGCGTCAAGGCGCGGCCGGCCGCAACCGGACATTCGACCGGCTGTCCGGGCAATTCCTGACCGGTGTTTACGATCCGCCCGATTTCGCCCTTCGTTTGATCCACAAGGACGTATCGCTGGCGTGCCAACTCGGTCGCGAATTGAGCGTGCCGATGCGTCTGACCAACCTTGCGCTACAAGAACTCACCGAAGCACTGAACCGTGGCTGGGGCCATCGCGACAGCCGGGTCGGCGCCCTTCTGCAACAAGAACGTGCTGGAATCGAATCTGTCAAAGTCGATCCCGCTCGGATTAAAGCCGTTATGGATAAAGGATAATACTATGCAACTCGGCGCTTCCCTGCCGGTCGGCGACATCGGCACCGGCCCCACTGTCGTTCGCGACTACGCCCAAACATTGGAGGGCATGGGCTTCGATTACATCCAAGCCCCCGACCACGTCCTGGGCGGCAACCCAGCCGGCCACAAAGACAAGGCTCGAGTCGGTACCAGCACGACCGCGTATCACGACCCATTCGTGCTGTTCAGCTTCATCGCCGGCTGCACGGACAAAATCGGTTTCGCACCCGGCGTTTTGATCTTGGCGCAACGCCAAGCCGTGCTAGTAGCGAAACAGGCTGCCAGCTTGGACGAATTGTCCGGTGGGCGCCTGCGCCTGGGCATAGGCGTCGGTTGGAACGAACTGGAATTCACCGGCCTGAATGAGAATTTCAAAAACCGTGGCAAGCGTTCCGAGGAACAAGTTCAGGTCATGCAGGCCCTTTGGGCCAACGATCACGTAGACTTCAAGGGCAAGTATCACACGATCGACGATTCCGGCATCAATCCGCGACCGAAATCGGGGCGTGTCCCGGTTTGGTTCGGCGGCCATGTCGATGCCACCCTGGAACGCACGGCTAAATGGGGCGATGGCTGGATGCCCTTGGCCTATCCGGCAGACGATTCGGCGCTTCTGGCGTTCGACAAGTTGCGCAGTCTGGTGGCAGCGGCCGGACGGTCGATGGACGATGTCGGTATCGAAGTCTGGATGTCGCTGGGTTCCGACGATCCGGATCTATGGCGGAAGGATTTCGCCTTCTGGAAAAAGGCCGGCGTAACCCATGTCACCGCGCATACGACCTATGCAACCGGGCATCACAAGCGCATCGCAGGCAAGACCGCCGCAGAACATTTAGCGGCGATCGCGAAATTCCAGAAGGCAGTTGGCGATCTGGTCTAGGCGAAGATCTCGCCTAGACGCTCGATCGAAGCAAGTGTGCGCTCTGCGGGCAGGCCCGGCCATTGGCAGCGCATGATGAAATGATTGGTACCGAGGAGTTCGCGGTAGCGCGCGATCTCCTCTTTCACCTTCGCCTTGTCGCCGATAATGAATTTGTCGCGGCCGTAATCTTCGAAACTGGATTCGATCTTCCGGCCCTCGAATCCCCAGGCGGCGTAGGCAGCGTATTTATATTGCAGCGCTTCGCGGCATTCCTCGTGCGCAGTCGCGTTGTTGGCGCCGACATAGCATTCAACCATGATCGGGAAATTGGTGGCGGTTTTGTTATATTCCGTCAGTGCCGCACGATAGGTTTTCATCAACGGCACAGAATGGGATAAGCCGTTGCTATTGACGATGAGCCAAGCGTCGCCGATGCGCGCCGCTCGCCGGACGGCGATATCGGACGATCCGCCGATATACAGCGGCGGGCCGCCCGGACGGACCGGCTTCAAACCGATACCGGCATCGTTGACGGTATAGAAACGGCCGTTATGGGTGACTTTATCCTCGGTCCATAGGCGTTTCATTAGCCCGATCGCCTCGACGAAGCGCGGTGCCCTTTCCGATAACGGAATGCCGAATGCGTCGAATTCCGGCTGCCGATATCCAAGACCGAGACCGAGAATATAGTTTCCACCGGTCAGCACATCCAATGTCGCGGCCTCCTCGGCGACGTGCATCGGGTTCTGCGGTGGCAGGATCAGGATATTCGGCCCAATCGTCATGCCCTGCGCATGTGCGGCGATGTAGCCCATCATCGGGGCAATTTGCAGCATTTGCATCGGATGCGTCAGCCAGTGATGCGGGAACCACAACGATTTAAACCCGGCGTCGCGAGCAGTTTTCACTTGCGTGACGATTTCCGGGATGCGGTCGGCAACGTTGGTTCCTTCGGGGAACTGGGTGTTGATCATCAATCCGACTTGCATATCAGGCTGCTCCTATATTCAGTGCGCGCCAGACGCGTTCGCTGGTCACCGGCATTTCGATATCTTTAATGCCCATGGGCTGCAATGCATCCAGCACCGCGTTCACCACGACGGGCAGCGCGCCAACCGTTCCGGCTTCGCCTGCACCCTTGGCGCCCAGCGGATTGAGTGCGGTTGGAACCGGGTTGCTGGCGATAGCGATATTGCAGGTCGTATCGGCACGTGGCATCGCGTAATCCATGAAACTACCTGACAGGAGCTGCCCCGAGGTTGGATCGTATGCGACTTGCTCCATCAACGCTTGGCCCAGCCCCTGTGCGACGCCGCCGTGAATCTGGCCCTTCAGGCCGATCGGGTTCATGACGTTACCGACATCGTCGGATACGGAATATTTCAATACCGCGATGGAGCCGGTTTCGGGATCGACTTCGACCTCGCAGACATGGCAACCGTTGGGGTAAGTGTCCTGCTTGGGGCTGAACGTGCCGGTTTCGTAAAGGCCAGGTTCCATTCCGGGAGGCAGACGCGGCGCTTGAAACGCAGCCATGGCGATTTGTTTGATGCCAATTCGCTTATCTGTGCCGGCTACTGCAAAAGTTCCGTCGTCGAATTCCAAATCGGCTTCTGCCGCTTCCAGCAAATGCGCGGCGATTTTGCGTGCTTTCACCAAAACCTTTCCTGCGGCGACGGTCAAGGCCGAACCCCCGATGACCGTGGACCGCGATCCCATCGTGCCAATCCCGAATGCAACGCGATCGGTATCGCCATCGATATATTGTACCTCGTGTGGGTCCAAGCCCAATTTTTCGTTGACGATCTGTTTGAACATCGTCTCGTGGCCTTGGCCCTGGTTCTTACTGCCCATCAATACTATGGCCGATCCGCCAGGATTGAAACGAATTTCGGCGAATTCAAGACCGGGTGAAGCGGCGCGTTCGATTGCGTTCACGATGGCAATACCGCGCAGCATTCCGCGCGAAGCCGATTCGGCTTTCCGCGCGGCGTAGCCGGTCCAGTCGGACAGCGCCAAGGCTTGGTCCATACCTTTTTCGAAAGCGCCGCAGTCGTAACTGACCCCGAACGGATTGCGATAGGGCATCGCATTTTCCGGGATGAGATTCCGGCGCCGCAAATCGACCCGATCGATGCCCAATTGGGCGGCGGCGGTGTCGATGATGCGCTCGATTACATACGTTGCTTCGGGCCGCCCGGCGCCGCGATACGGCGCGGTCGGGTTGCAGTTCGAAAATCCGATATTCACATGCGTATAGGCTGCCGGAATTGCGTAGGTCCCCGCCAGGGTCGACACATTGCTAAACGTCGACAACAAATTCCGTTCGGCCGAGATATACGCCCCGACGTTGCACAGCGTGTCGACACGCAGGCCGACGAACCGTCCGTTGGCGTCCAATGCCAAGGTTGCATCGGCGATATTGTCCCGCGCATGTTCGTCGGATTGGATCGCTTCCGATCTCGTGCTGCTCCATTTTACCGGCCGACCTAGTTTCCGGGCGGCATAGAGCGTCAGGCGATGCTCGACATATTGCCAGCCTTTGGTACCGAATCCGCCGCCGACATCGCCAGCAATCACGCGAATTTTGCTTTCGGGGATTTTGAAAATATTGCGGGCAAGGGCGTCCCGGACGCGGTGCGGATTTTGCACATCGGCATAGAGGGTGAAACGTTCCTCGCCGGGATCGTAGACCCCGATGGCGCCGCGCGTCTCCATAAAATGTGCGTAAACACGGCTGATAACGATGCGTTGTCGTACCACATGCGCCGCACCGGCAATTGCGGCGTCTGTTGCGGCCTTGTTGCCCATTTCGTAGATGTGCGACAAATTTCCGGGGCATTCTGCCCACACCGCCGGGGCGTTGGGATCGAGAATGCGTGCCGTTTCAGTAACCGATGGTAGGGGTTCGTAATCCACTACCACGAGTTCCGCCGCGTCCCGTGCTTGCGCCAGCGTTTCGGCGACGATCGTAGCCACGGGATCGCCGACATAACGGACAAATCCCCGAGCCAGGCCGGGATGCGGCACGTAAAACAGGGGTGAACCGTCCGGACGTTTGCGCGGCAGGCTCACGCGCATTGTGCCCAGGCCATCCGCCGCGAGATCGGCCTCGGTATAAATCGCAAGAACGCCGGGCGCTGCCAGCGCGGCAGAAGTTTCTATCGAAACAATACGAGCGTGCGCGTGCGGGCTACGGAGTATCGCGCAATGTGCTTGTCCCGGAATGTTCGTATCGTCGATGAAGCGCCCCTGTCCGCGAAGCAGGCGGGGGTCCTCAAAACGGGCGACGGGTTGACCGATACCATACTTCGCCATGGTATTACCCTTTCGGCGGAACGTCGAGCCGAACGACAATACCTTGCAGGTCGGGGGACGGGGCGGGGTAGCGTTGCATGACCAGGGGGTCGTGCCCCGGAACGATTAAATCCGGCGAAGCAGCATGGGCGCGTAACGTATCGAACGCATCCAGCATATCGCCGACATGGTATGCGGTGGTGAACGGTCGATATGTCTCGAAATTTTCGTAAAAATGCGAAACGTCCGACGCCAGAACGACGACACCGCGCGCAGTGTTCACTTTCACGAACTGCAAGCCCACGGAATGGCCACCGGTCGGCACGATGGAAATGCCCGGCAGGATATCGGCGGGGCCGTTATGATACATCACACGGCCGTCGAAATTCAGCCGCACGATGCCGCAGACGTCGTCCGGCTCGAAGCTTTTCGCCAGTTGTTTGTGCTTCATGTGGCGCCCGACGGCGTAATGCATTTCCGGCTCTTGCAGATGGAACCGTGCGGTCGGGAATTTGTGGAAATTGCCCACGTGGTCGTAATGCATATGGGTCAGGATCACGTCCTGCACTGTTGCCGGATCGACTCCGACCAGCGATAGTGCATCGATTGGATCGCGGTCCAGTTTGCGACCGCGCTTGCCACCGCTCTCGGCAGTGAAGCCGATATCGATCGCCACCGCGCGGTCCGCGTTCTTCGCCACCCAGACAAAGTAATCCATCGGCATTGGGCCGTCGTGCGGGTCGCCGCCGATGAAATGTTCGTGCCGCATCGCGGGACGGCCGGCGTAACGGATGGCAAAAAGTTCGTATTCGGCGGTCATTGGGTCGTTTCCTTGTGAGCAGCGAGGTCCGGCATCACCTTGCGGACGAATAAATCGGTGGACGCCAAAGCTTCGTCCCCCGTTATGTCCCCGAAAGCGAAACGGCACAGCAGGTAGTTCAATCCGGCGTCGTCGACGGTTTGTTTTAGGAACGCGCGCACTTTATCCGGGGGGCCGGCGACGGCGCGGCCTTGCGCTTCCGCGTCTTCGAACCGTTCCGGGAAAATCGCGTGTGCCACAGGCATGATATCGTGCTTTTTCCACAACATCAGGAAGGACTCCCGCCATTTTGCATATCCTCGACGGGCGACTTCGAGCGCTTCTTTTTCCGTTTCGGCGACGACGACATGCCGACCTACGCCCATCAGCGGGATGTCGGCGGGATCGTGGCCTAATTTATTCCATTCGGCACGGTACCGATCTGTCAACGTACGCATCGCCGCGCCCGGCAAATTTCCCACGATATTGACCTTATGCTCGGCGGCCCAAGGCACTGCCTCTGCCCGGCCCAGTCCGTACCATAACGGCGGATGCGGGGTTTGGAACGGTGTCATCTCCATCGGTACGTCGCGGTATTGGTAATACTTACCTTCGAAGTTAAGGGTTTTGGAGGTCATGCCGCGCAGCAAAATCTCCAGTGCTTCGGCGTACATGCCCGGCGTTTGTTCGGGGTCCAGACCGTAATACCGCAGTTCGATCGGCGAAATGCCGCGCCCGACGCCTAGCAGCAGTCGGCCGCCGCTGAGTTGATCCAGCATGCAGATTTCTTCCAGCAGCTTGATCGGGTGATACAGTGGCAACAAATACACAAGCGGTCCAAACCGCAGCCGTTTAGTCCGCTGCGCGATCGCCGCCAGCCAAACCCCCGGCGATGGTGCGACACCGAGCGGCGTCGCGTGGTGCTCGGCTACATGGTAGCCATAGAAACCGGCGCGGTCGTAGGCCTCGGCCAACTGCAATCGCTCTTCGAAAAACCGGTCGAGCGGCGATTGGCTGCGATCCATGTGGTCGAAAACGCCGATCTTCAGCATGGTACTCATGAACGCGCCGCCCACAGCAGCACTTCCCGCAGCGCTCCCTTCCGCACGATCATGTCGTCCGCTCCTCTGCATATGTCAGACGGAGGCAGGCCCCTCCGCTATTTTCCAGGCAGCGATTCCACCATGAATGTGGCATGCGGTCGAGAGGCCAGCATCCTGCGCAGCCTGCACCGCCATGGCGGATCGTTCGCCGAATGCACAGTAGAATAAAAGCCGTTTGGTGGCGGCGAGTTCGTGCAGAATACCGCCGGTTTGGATGTTTTCCTGCAAATCGGGATAGGGGGCATGCAGCGCGCCCGGAATGCTGCCGTGGCGCGTTCGTTCGGCACGTTCGCGCAGATCGATTAACGCCACGCCGGGGCTGCCGACCAAGGCTCGGGCTTCCTCGGCGGTGACGGACCAGCCTCGACGGGCGACCTCTTCTTGATGCAGGCCCTGGTGCATGTTGGCGGGGACGGCGACGTCCATCATTTTAGGATTAGACAGGTTCAACCCGTGCATCAGCGCGATATAGGCATCGACGCTGTCGATCTGTAGGCGCGGATTGAAACGTTTTTCTTCTCCGATGGTGCTGACGGTATCCCCTTTGTAGTCGTGACCGGGGAACACCATGGTTTCATCCGGTAGTTTTAGCAGTCGGTTAAAGATCGAATCGTATTGCGCGCGCGCCGAGCCGTTTTGGAAATCGGTGCGGCCCGTGCCGCGGATCATCAGCGTGTCGCCGGTGAAAACGCGGTCTTCCAGCTTGAAACAGTAAGAATCGTCGGTGTGGCCGGGGGTGTAAATTGCGTCGAGGGAAATTCCTTCTATGGTCAGGCGGTCGCCATCGGCGATACGCATTGAAACGACATCGACCTGGGATTGCTCGCCCATTGCGGTGATGCAACGGGTGCGGTCGCGCAACGCACCCAGGCCGGTGATGTGATCGGCGTGCAGATGCGTATCGACCGCCTTGACCAATTTCAGATCGAGTTCCCGGATCAGTTGCAGATACCGATCCACCTTCTCTAGCACGGGATCGATAATCATTGCCTCCCCGCCTCGGCGACTCGCCAGCAGGTAGGTGTATGTGCCGGATGTCTGGTCGAACAACTGCCGAAAGATCATGTTCCCTCTCCCAGGGGCGATTACCAGCATAAAATATTGCGTTGGCCGCCCGAAGGGTAGCGAATTTTCTATCGTTGCCTGGGGTCCAACGCGTCCCGCAGGCCATCGCCCACCAGATTGAACGACAGCACGCACAAGAAAATCGCCATGCCAGGAAATACCGCCAGCCACGGCGCCTGAGTCAAAAACCGTTGCGCTGCGTTCAGCATCGATCCCCAAGACGGATCGGGCGGCTGTTGGCCCAGGCCTAGGAACGACAACGATGCCTCGGCGATGATGGCCGACGCGATGGCGAGCGTGCCCTGCACCAACACCGGCGGCACGATATTCGGCAGGATGTGCCGCACAGCGACCCGCCACGCCGGGTTTCCCACGGCACGCGCGGCTTCCACATAGTCGTTGCTGGCAGCGTCCAACGTTGCGGCGCGGGCGACGCGCATGAAGCGGGGGGCGGTGGATACGCCGATCGCAATCATGGCGTTGGTCAGGTTCGGCCCCAGGAACGCCGCCAATGCGATCGCTAAAATCAAAAACGGACACGCAAGCATCGCATCCACCGTTCGGCTGAGAACCGTATCGGTCCAGCCTCCGGCGAACCCGGCCAGCAGCCCGGCCGGCACGCCTATGCCCGCCGCGATGAAAACCGACACGACCCCGGCCATCATGCTGGCCCGAGCGCCGAAAATAACGCGGGATAAGACGTCGCGCCCGTTCTCGTCGGTGCCCATCCAATGTGCTAGCGACGGCGCCTTGCGGATCGCCGTCCAGGATGTGGCGATGGGATCGAACGGCGCCAGCAGCGGCGCGAACGCGGCGACGACGACGAACAGGACGATCGCGATCAGACCGGCGACCGCCACCGGGCGACCGAGGAACCGTCGAATCGCGAGACGCCGCGGGCTGCTCGGTTGGGGGGCCGTCATGCCGCGCGCAGCCTCGGGTTGATCGATACGTAAAGAATATCCGCCAACAAATTCAGCAGCACGTATAAAAATGCCGTCACCAAAACGACCCCCTGTACCACCGGATAGTCGCGATTGAACACAGCATCCACCACCATCTTTCCAAACCCCGGAATGCTGAAGACCTGTTCGGTCAATACGGCACCGGATAGAAGGGTGCCTAGTTCGAGGGCGCCGAGCGTGACGACGGGCATCAGTGCATTTCGAAGCGCATGCCAAACGATCGTGCGGGATTCCGTCAAGCCTTTAGCGCGCGCGGTGCGGACGTAATCTTGGTCCAGCGCGGTCAGCATAGCGCTGCGGGTATGGCGCATCAGAATCGCGGCGATGGCATTGCCCAGCACGAAGGCCGGCATGATTGTGGTGGCCAGCGATTGGCGCCAATCCTCGGTAGGGGAAACGAAACCCGAAGGCGGTAACCAACCGAGGTTCACCGATACCAGCAGAATCAGCATGATCCCCAACCAAAAATTCGGCGTGGACAAGCCCGCGAGGCCGATGGCGTTGGCGACGTAATCCCAAAGTCCGTTGCGATGCACGGCAGCAATGACCCCGGCTGGGACGCCGATCGCAATCGCAATAATAAATGCCATTCCGCCGAGCTGAAGCGTCACCGGCAGCTTTTGCATAATGAGCTGGGCGACCGGTTGGCGGATGTGCCAGGATAACCCGAGATTGCCTTGCAATACATTGCCGATCCAGTGAAAATATTGGATAGGCAACGACCGGTCGAGCCACAATTCCGCGCGAATTTGTGCCAGCACTTGCGGGTCGCCGCGCTCCTCCCCGGCCAACACCATTGCGGGATCGCCGGGCATGAGTTGTTGCAGGCAGAACACCAGCACGCTGACTAGTAACAAGGTCGGAACGATCTGGATAATGCGGCTGCCGAGGTGAGATTTCATCTGCGGACATGCTCCAGGATTGTGCGAGCAATTTCCCGTTGCCCCATCACCACCGATGTGGCGCCGTGGGCCGTTAAATGCTCCGCCTCCGCTTCGGTATGGGCGCGGGCGACGATTTCCAGGCTCGGTGCGATGGCGCGCGCCTGCTCGACGATTTGACCGGCGTCGAAGGCGTTGGGAATGGCGACGATCAGAATGCTGGCGTGCGGCAGATTGGCTGCGGCCAGCACCGCCGGGCGAGCGCCGTTGCCGACAATTGTTTCCGCACCGGTCCCAAGGTCGCGATTTTCGTCCACCACCAGCAGCGGGCGCCGGTCGTGCAGCAACGCCTCGGCTACCAAACGGCCCACCCGACCGAAACCGATCAGAACCGCGTGCCCTTCGAGCGCGGTCTGCGGAATACGATCGATCGACGTTACGTGCATGCCGGTCGGAACAAACCGGCGGACTAAGGTCGCGAGCAGCGGGTTGATGAAGATTGTCAGGATGGAGGCGCCCAGGATCAGGTCGCGGGCGGGCGGCGGCAGCAAGCTCAACCTGCCGCCGAGATCGGCCAGGATGAACGAGAACTCGCCAATCTGCGCCAACCCGACGCCGACGGTCAGCGCGGTCGTCGGTTTCAGCCGCATCAGCCGCATCAGCACGATCGCGACACCGGCATTGCCGACCAGGATGCAAAGACAAGTCAATGCAAGGGCGTCGGGCTGCCGCAGAACGATCGAGGGGTCGATCAACATGCCGACCGAAACGAAAAACAGTACGGCGAAAGCATCGCGCAGGGGCAAGGTTTCCTCGGCGGCGCGTTGGCTGAGCGGCGATTCGCTCAGAACCATGCCGGCGAAGAATGCGCCCAGTGCGAATGAAATCCCAAAGTAGGCGGATGCGGAAAACGCGACGCAGAGCGCCACCGACAACACCGCGAGGCGGAACAATTCATGCGAGCCGGTCAGGGCGATGTAGTGCAAAATCGCAGGGATCGCGCGCTGTCCGACGACCAGCATCAGGCCAATGAAGACAGCAACTTTGCCGAGGGTGATCGCCAGCCCGATCGCCAGGGTCATCGGGTCGGGCGGCGGCACGCCGGGGGTGTCGCGCAACACATCCGCCAACGCTGGCAGCAACACCAAAGCAACGACGGTCAGCAGGTCCTGAACGACCAGCCAGCCCATGGCGATGCGGCCGATTTCGGTGTCCATCAGCCGCCGTTCCTCCAACCCGCGGAGCAGAACGACCGTGCTGGCGATGGACAAGGCGAAGCCGAAAACGATGCCGGCGCCGATCGGCCAATGGAACAAGTAGGCGAGGGCCATGCCGAGCAGGGTCGCGACGGTCATTTGCACGATGGCGCCGGGCAGGGCGATGGAACGCACGGACATGAGGTCGCGCAACGAGAAATGCAGCCCCACGCCGAACATCAGCAAAATTACGCCGATTTCGGCGAGTTCCGCGGCCAGATGCTGGTCGGCAACATAACCTGGCGTGAACGGCCCGATGGCGATGCCGGCGAACAAATACCCGATCGGCGGTGAAATACGCAGCCGGTTCGCAACGACGCCGAATGCGAATGCCAAGCCGATGCCGGCGACAACGATCGAGATCAGCGGCGTTGCGTGGTCCATTGTCGGGTCGAGCGTTACTTTGTCATCTCGAGACCCTGAAGGCGGATCATGCCGTCCGGGATTGCTCGAAACCCGGTCAATTTCGCCGACATGCCGACAATATTAACAGGGGTAAACAAATAAATCACCGGCAGGTCGGCGCGCTGTGCCTGCCACATCTTCGCGTACAGGTCCCGGCGTTCGGACACGCCGGCCACTTGCCGAGCTTGTTCGAGCATGTCGTCGACGACCGTGTTGGAATAGCGGGAATCGTTTTGTCCGGCTCCGGTGCGCATGAAGGTGTAAAGGTTGCCGTCGGGATCGGCGCGTCCGGACCAACCGATCAAATAGGTCTCGAACGCACCTTGCGCGGCTGCCTGCAGCGACGATGCGAATTCGATTAGGTTTATTTTCAGTTCGAATCCGGCTTCCCGTACCATGGCCTGGATGACCTCGGCCAGTTGGGCGCGATCGGGCGTGTTGGGCACATTCATCGTGACCGCGATCGGCGTCGGCACGCCGGATTGTTTGACCAAGGCTTTGGCGCGGGACAGGTCGCGGGGACCGGTCGGGATGTCGCCGATGTAGAAGGGCGATGCCGGGGATACCGCCTGTGCGTTCGGCCGGTACATGCCCGAGAACACCACGTCGACCAGCGCTTGGCGGTCGATCGCGGCCTCGAATGCTTGGCGCAGCAGGGCGCTTTGGCCGATCGGGGACTTCGCCCGATCGCCGTTGGCGATGTTGAACGTGATCCCTTCGTAGCCGAGGGCCGACGAAGTCACGACGCGCAGTTTGGCGTCGGTCTTGAGCGTCGCGACATCCGTGGGTAGCACCCGCTCGGCCAAATCGATCGAGCCGGCGCGCAAATTGGCGGTTAAAACCGTGCTGTCGGGCATCGGGCGGTAGACCACTTTGTCGAAGTGGATGTTCTTCGCATCCCAATAGCCGGCGAATCGGTCCAACACGATCCGATCCTGCGCCACGCGCTCGTTGAACTGGAAAGGGCCGGAGCAGATGGGGCGCTGGCCGAAATCCTTGCCGGCGGCTTCCGTGGCTTTGGGCGGATAGATCATGCCGGATCGGTCTGCGAGCTGCGCCAGCAGGGGGGAGGTCGGCGCTTTCAGCACGATCCGCACCGTGGCGGCGTCAACGATTTCCACGCGATCGATGTTGCCGATTTCGCTGCGGCGGAAGCTGGCGGGCATGGTCGAATGCCGCTCCAACGAGAATTTCACTGCAATCGCGTCGAACGGTTCCCCGTTATGGAATGTCACGCCCTGGCGGAGGTGCAGGACCAGCGTCTTCGGGTCGGTCCACTCGTAGCTTGTCGCGAGTTGCGGCACGATTTCCAGCTTGTCGTTCAGATCGAACAGCTTGTCGCAGAGGCCGGCGAACACGATGCGCCCAACATAGGACCGCGCGAGAGTGGGGTCGAGGATATCGGGATCCTCCCGCAGCGCGATGCGCAGGGTTTGTGCCTGCGTGGCGGCGGAAAATGTTAGCAGACAGGCGGCGGCAAGCAGGAAACGGCGCATACAGGATCTCCCGTGGTCGGCGGCGCTACTGTGGTCGGGGCGCCGGGTGCCGTGCAAGCGAACTTATGCGACCGGCTTGCGATCTTTTGCGATGGCGGCATCGAGAACGGTGCGGTCGAACACGCCGCAGGGGCTATCGGCGCCGGGCAGGAAGCGGCGGAACACCGCGAAGCGCTCCTGACTGACGTTATACAGCCGCCGGAGCTCGCGCAGCGGGTCGGGGTGATCGTCGGTGCGGATATCCAAATCGGGGTAGGGATCGCGAGTCGCGACCTTCAACGCGGCGGATTGTTTGCCGCGCTTGTCGCCGCCCGCTTTCTCCCCGGCCTCCAATGCGGCCAAGAGGCGCTCGGCCATCGGTCCGGTCGTTCGTGCAAATGCGGCTAAGGTGTGTCGGACCACTTCCGGTCCTGCCAGCATGTTACCGGCGACGGATATGTCGGCGCCATGCACCGACCCGCACCAGCCGACGCAGTTGTTTCCGGTATGGGCGACGGCGCGCCCCGTGGTGTCCAAGATGTGCAATTGCCGATGACCCCGGCCTGCATCGGCGGCCAGCAGCATCGCCGCGACTTTGGCGGGCGCCTCCCCAGCCCGCAGGCGGGGCATGCCATGCACGGCGTACATCGGATTGATCAGCGCTTGCGTCGCCATGGCGGCGACCCCGCCCTCTACATGGATCGCGAGCGCGCCGACCGCGAAGAACCGTGTGGCGACGGCGGCGCCGAGCGTGCCGGTGGCGGGATCGCGGGCGAGGATGGACCAGGTCATGGCAGAAACTTTCGGTAGGCGAAGAACCCCGAGCGGGCGGCGGGCTGCCTGAGCGCGTCGGTCTCTGTCTTTGCAAGAATCGGACTGTGCCGGTCGGACGCGACTCGCCGCAAGTCGGCTACCATGGGCGAATGCGATCCACCGGACCTGTCGAGACCGATATTCTGCTCCTGGGCGCCGGCCATGCGCATCTGGAGGTCTTGCGCCGGTTCGCCATGCGGCCCGAACAAGGCGTGCGGCTGACTTTGGTTGGGCGGGAGCCGGAGACCCCGTACTCCGGCATGCTCCCCGGCCTGATCCGGGGCGATTACACAATGGACGAGGCCCACATCGACCTCGCGCCTTTGGCTGCCGCCGCCGGTGCGCGGCTGATCCTGGCCGAGGCGACCTCGATCGATCTGGCTGCGCGCACAATTGGACTGCTCGGACGCCCCGTTATTCCGTTCGACCTTCTATCCATCGATATTGGCGGCACGCCCGCGATGCCGGATGGCGGTGGCATCCCGGTCAAGCCGATCGGGCGCTTCCTGGCGCAATTGCAAGATCTTGAAAACAGCGTCCCGCCGGGGGCGCGCATCGCGACGATCGGCGGTGGCGCTGGCGGGGTCGAACTGGCTTTGGCCCTGGCGCACCGCTTTCGCGGTCGGACGAGAGTCGCGCTGGTGTCATCGACTTCCGAACCCCTCGCCAGCGCACCGCTGCGTGTCCGTCGTATCGCGCGGGCGGCTTTGGTCGATGCCGGTGTGGAAC
>JBAXFK010000055.1:0-20608 GCA_037139955.1 Rhodospirillales bacterium | reverse complement strand
ATCCTTGATCTTGCCGACGCCCGGCAGCATTCCCAAGATGCCCGACAGGCTGCCCATCTTACCGATTTGGTTCAGCTGATTGGCCATATCGTCCAAGTCGAACTTGCCCGACGTCATGCGCTTGGCGAGCCGCTCCGCCTCGGCTTGATCGACGGTTTCGGAAACCTTTTCGACCAACCCGACGATGTCGCCCATGCCGAGGATGCGGCCGGCGACACGCTCGGGATGGAAATCCTCTAGCGCGTCTTGTTTCTCCCCGACGCCGATCAGTTTGATCGGGGCGCCGGTCACAAAGCGCATCGACAACGCCGCACCGCCACGCGCATCGCCGTCCATGCGGGTCATCACGATGCCGGTCACGCCAACCGCGTCGTTGAACGCCTTGGACGTGTTGACCGCGTCCTGCCCGGTCATCGCATCGACAACCAGCAGCGTTTCCGCCGGGTTGCTGACGGTGCGGACTTGCTTGATTTCCGCCATCAATTCTTCGTCGATCGCCAGCCGGCCGGCGGTATCGAGGATGACGATGTCGAAGCCTTCCCGCCGCGCGGTGTCCATCGCACGCTGGGCAATCTGCACCGGCGTCTGGCCCGCAATAATCGGCAAGCTAGGCACCTGCGCCTGCTCGGCCAATTGCTGCAACTGCAACTGCGCGGCCGGGCGCTGTGTATCGAGGCTGGCGAGCAGCACTTTCTTCTTCAGGCGCTCCCGGAAGCGCAGCGCCAGCTTGCCCGATGTCGTGGTCTTACCGGACCCCTGCAAACCCACCATCAGGATGGGGACGGGCGCGGCGGCGTTCAAATTGATGGGGACGGCCCCTTCGCCGCCCAACGCATCGATCAAGACATCGTTGACAATCTTGACGACTTGTTGGCCGGGCGTGACGGAGGACAAAACCTCGGCCCCGACCGCGCGTTCGCGCACTTTCAGGATGAAATCGCGCACCACCGGCAGCGCGACGTCGGCGTCCAGCAGCGCGAGGCGAACCTCTCGCAGGGCCTCCCCGATGTCGGCTTCGCTCAGCGCGCCACGGCGGCGCAATCCGTCGAACACCCCCGATAGCTTGTCTGACAGCGCTTCGAACACTGGTGCGATCCTTCGAACAACGACAAATACGCCGCTGCGCGAACACTCGCGGAGCGGCGGAGCCCCCGCGTTCGGCGAGGACCGGGACAGCAGGGCTGATCCGGATGCCGTGGCTTATGAAGGATACGGCCGACGCGAGTCAAGAACGGGTTCGGGCGAACGCGGATATTCCCGCTTGACAAAAATAACATATAACGTTAATAAAATTCACTATGGACCAACCGGCCACCCACAACGCTCGGCCTAAGCCGCAACCCAGCCGCCCCATCCCTGGGCGGGTTGCCCGATTCTTGACGATCGTCGGCGTGCTCCTCGGTTACGGCAAGCGTTTGGACGCCATCCTGGCGGAACAAGCCACTCACGCCCGCTTTCCAACTTTGGCCATCGGTTTCGGCACCCACGACATCCGCCGCATCGCCAGCCATATCCAACGCGGCCTGCTTCGTGCGGCCATGTTGCGCCGGTATTTGCTAGCGCGCGCGGCACAGAATCGGGATATCGAGCCGACACCGCCCCCCCGTCCCCGCCGCATTGGCCGATATCGACGCATTGGACCTGCCGGTCCGCCCGTCCCAACCGCGCCCCCCTGGGAAACGTCGTCGGCTTATCGATCCCGACGATCCCGTCCATTTCGCCATGCCGACATTGAAGGAATTGGAGGCCCAGGTCCGCCGTCGTTCGATCGGACGTACGGTCGCCGATATCTGTCTGGATCTCGGCCTCAACCCCTCGGTCTGCGACGGTGGGCTCTGGAACGACATTCTTGAGACCGTGACCCAGTTCGGCGGCAATTTCCAACATTACTGCGCGGTCCGAACACGCCGGAGCGAGGCGTTCGAGCGGGAACGGGCAAAGCGCCCGGAAACTTGGACGTGGCAGGTCTGGGACCAGCCGAAAGACGCCATTCGCCAGATGCTGGGCTACCTCGCCGGCGAGCCGCCACCCGAAGGTTGGGATGCCCCACCGGCGATCGGTTCGCCGACCGGGATATAAACGACACCGACCGCCTGCGCCGCCTCCTCGACCCAGGTCGAGGGGGGCGCAGCCGCGCGAGTTGCGCAGTTTACGATCCAGACTTGCGTGCGCCGATTTCCAGCACGCTCAGAAAAAATGCACCATATGCGATCTGGAAGGCCAGCAAGACTGCCGTGCCCGAAGGGATGACCAGCCGCATTGCCCATGTCGGCGACAATGCTCCAAACGCGGCGCTGCCCCAGGTGGAAACCGCTGCGGCCCCCAATCCCAGCCCAAACAACAGCAACAACGCGCCAAGGATCAACCCGCGCTCCAACGTCAACCGCCGCACCGCCTTCAGAAAGCCCGGATCGGACGGCACGACACCCGCGCGGATACCGAACAACTTCGCGAACACGGCGAACAACATCGAATGAAAGACCACCACCACGGCCAGCGAGGCATAGAACAGCGTGTTGATGTCGAAAACGATGCCGGCAATTTTCTGCGGCCCCGGCAGCAACCACACCATGCCGAGCCCACCGATCAGAAACAAAGCAATGCCGGGATAGAGAAACAGCCATCGCGGGCTGAACAGCAGCAAAAACCGCAGATGCCGCCAGCCGTCCCGCCAACTGCGCAGATGCGGCGGACGCGAGCGACCGTCGGGCGACAGGATTGTCGGAACCTCGGCGATACGAAGGCCGTGCAATGTGGCTTTGACCACCATCTCGCTGGCGAATTCCATGCCGGGGGCCTGCATATCCAACGCCAGGATCGCGTCCCGTGCGAAGCCGCGCAGCCCGCAGTGGAAGTCGCCGCAAGGGCTGCGAAAAAACAAGCGACCGATGAAAGTCAGCACGGGGTTGCCAAGATAGCGGTGCAACGGCGGCATCGCACCGGGACGAATACCACCCATGAACCGGTTGCCCATCACCAGCGCATTTCCGGCGCGCAACTTTTCGACAAAGGGCTCTAAGCGGCTGAAATCGTAGCTATCGTCGGAATCGCCCATGATGACGAAGCGGCCCTGCGCCGCCTGAATTCCGCCCAGAAGGGCGGTGCCGTAGCCGCGCGAGGTAACGTCAACCACGCGCGCGCCCAGATTTCGGGCAATGGCCTGGGAACCGTCGCTGCTGCCATTGTCGGCGATCAGAACCTCCCCGGCGATACCCGAGCGCGCGAGGAAATCGAGGGCTTTGGCGATACAGGTGCCTAGGGTCTCGGCCTCGTCCAGACAAGGCATCAGAATCGTCAGTTCGCACGTGTCGGGATCGGGCATCTGCGATGTCTACCAAGGCAGGCCGGGCACGACTACGGCCGGCGCATTATTCGATATCTTCCAGGCTGAACTGTTCCGCTTCTTCGTCGTAGCTGAAGATTTCGGCGTACCGCCCCCAACCGATCACCGTCCGCAATGTGTCGTCGGCGTAATCGGGCGACATGTGATCTTCCAGTTCGTCGCGGAACCGCACCGCCGAGGCCCTGTGGTTCCAGCGTTCGTCCAGCACTTGGCGGATCATGGACACCAGCGGCACGTGGGTGCGGAGTGCTTCGGCGAACAGGCGTTTACGTTCGTCGGTGTCGGCGTTGACGAACAGGCGGCCGCCATCGGTCAGCATGATGTCGCCTTCCTCCACCACCGCGAAACGCAGCAATTGCAGCGTTTCGCCTAGGGGCAACAAATCGTCGACCTCGTATTGCAGCGACCCCGCCAAGGCGGGCAAATCCGCTCGGCCGTTATACGGTTGCGCGGCAAGGGTCTCCAGCAGGCCCGACATCAGATTGGTGCCGACCCGCTGCAACGGCATCGCGAGGGGCGAGACGGGAGCCTCGGTCGCGGCTTTCGGCGCGGCGGCCGGACGGCGAGTCATCAGCGCGTAGATGTCGTCCACCATTTGGCGGAACGCCGGGTCCAGACGATTGCGCGGATGCGGGAACGGAACGGTCAGTTCCGACGCAACCCGACCGGGGTTGGACGAAAACACCAGGATGCGATCGCACATGAGCACCGCTTCCTCGATATTATGCGTCACCATCAGTACGGATTTCACCGGCAGCTTGCCGTCGGACCAGAGGTCGATCAGGTCGGTGCGCAGGGTTTCCGCCGTCAGCACATCCAGGGCGGAGAAGGGTTCGTCCATCAGCAGCAGATCGGGGTAGACGACCAAAGCCCGAGCGAGGCCAACGCGCTGGCGCATGCCGCCGGATAGTTCCTTGGGATAGGCGCTTTCGAAGCCGCCGAGGCCGATCAGATCGATCGCCTGTTCCGCCCGTTTCTCCCGCTCGACCCGCGATACGCCGCGGGCTTCTAGGCCGAGTTCCACGTTTTCCTGCACGGTCAGCCAGGGAAAGAGGGCAAAGCTTTGAAACACCATCGCCACGCCCTCGGCCGGGCCGGTCAGCGCGTTGCCGCGCCAGTAAACGTCCCCGGCGGTGGGTTTCAGCAGGCCTGAGACGATGCGTAGCAGAGTCGATTTGCCGGAGCCGGAGCGGCCCAGCAAAGCGACGATCTCCCCCTCCAGCAGTTTGAGATCGACGTCTTCCAGCACCACGAGGTCGGCGCTCGCTTCCTTGTGGTATGCCTGACGGCAACCGCGGACTTCCAGCAGGCAAGGATCGGAGTCCATGGCGGCTACCCCAAGGTCAGGCGGCGTTGCGCGAACGCGTAAAGCGGGCGCCACAACAAGCGGTTGAATAGCACGACGAAGGCCGACATGACGATCACGCCCAGAACCACGCGCGCCATATCGCCACGATCGGTAGCCCCGGCGATGTAGGCGCCGAGACCATGCGCGACCAGCTTGGTGTCGCCCCAGGATGCGACCTCGGCCACGATCGCAGCGTTCCACGATCCGCCGGACGCGGTGATTGCGCCGGTCACGTAGTAGGTCAGGATGCCCGGCAGCATGACCTTGCGCCACCAGAGCCAGCCGCCGACACGGAAATTCTCGGCGGCTTCCCGCAGATCGCCGGGAAAGGCGGCCGCGCCGGCGATAACGTTGAACAGGATGTACCACTGCGTGCCCAGCACCATCAGCGGTGTCAGCCAGATATCGGCGCTAAGGTGGAAATGCACGATGAACAGCACGACGGGCGGGAAGAGCAGATTGGCCGGAAACGCCGCCAGGAATTGTGCCACCGGCTGCGCCCGCCGCGCCCAGACGGGGCGCAGGCCCAGCCAAACGCCGATCGGAACCCAGATCAGGCTGGCAAGCAGCATCAGAACCGCGACCCGCACCAAGGTGATCAGGCCGAGTCCGACCGCTTCGAACACGTCGCTCCAGGCCAGGTTGTCCGATGCAAAATCGACAACGAGATAACCGATCCAAATCAGCACACCGCCCAGCAACACAGCACACACCGCATCGACCGCGCGGGACGGCGCAACCTCGGCCGCCTGCCGGCGCTTGGGGGCAAACGACAGGCGCAGGCCGCCGAGCGCACCGAGGAAATCGCCAATGCGATCGCCGGCAAGCTGGAGCATGCGGGTGCGGCGCAGCAGGCGCAGCATCCAGGGATCGTCGGCGGTGGCGCCGGCCGTGGTTTCGAACTTGAATCGGGCGGACCACGCTACAAGGGGGCGGAACAGCAATTGGTCGTAGGCCAGGATCACCGCGAGCATGGCGGCGATTGCCCACGCCACGGCGGCGATGTCGCGCTGTTCCAATGCCAAGGCGACATAGGAGCCGATGCCCGGCAGTTTCCAAGTATTATCGCCGACCGACACGGCTTCGGACGCGACGACGAAGAACCAGCCGCCGGACATGGACATCATGGTGTTCCAAACGAGGCCGGGGACGGCGAAAGGGACCTCCAGCCGCCAGAAGCGCTGCCAGCCGGTCAGATGGAAGGCAATGGTGGCTTCGTTAAGGTCGGCGGGAACGGTTCTCAGCGACTGGTACAGGCTGAACGCCATGTTCCAAGCTTGACTGGTGAAAATTGCGAAGATGGAGGCGAGTTCCAGCCCCAACACCTGTCCCGGGAACAGGTTCATGAAGAACACAACGGTAAAAGTCAGGAACCCAAGAATGGGCACCGATTGCAGAATATCCAGTATCGGTACCAGCACCAATCCGGCTCGGCGGGATTTCGCCGCAGCGGTGCCGTAAGTGAAGGTGAACAGCAGCGATGCCACCAACGCAGCGAACATCCGCAGCGTGGTACGCACCGCGTATTCCGGCAAATTCCAGGGATCGAGGCTCACCTCGGTCGCGCCGGGGGCGTCGATCGGGACCATGGTGCCACGGGCGATATGCGCCACCGCGATCAACGCCCCGAAGACGCAGACCATCGCGACGATATCCCAAAGATTGGGCAATCGCCGGCCGGAAGCCAGAGACGCGGGCAGTGCGAAGGACATATGTACGGGCAAAACCGGACGCGAGTTGCGATGCCGGGGTGTTAGCCCGCCATGCAACGGAAGTCACGCACCTTGACTGTGTCCGTTGCGTGACACGCCCGAGACAGAAATCACCGCCAGATCGGACGACCCAGATTGACGTCGTGCCCGCTGGTCGCCGCGCCGCCGATCGCGCCGGCCGCAGCGCCGATGGCCGCCCCGACCAGCGGTGCACCGCCTGTGAGCGCCGCCACCCCTGCCCCACCCGCTGCCCCGATCAACGCACCCGATGCTGCTCTGTCGCCGCGGTTGTATCCGCAGCCCGCCAGCGCCAGGGTCAAACCGGCCAGAGCCAAAAAACCGGCAGTACGTTGTTTGGTCATGGTATTTACCTCGTATTGGATCGGCTTCCGGCGCCTCGGGATTGGAGCGCCGATGGAAGATATATGAAGCAAATGCGGCAATGGAGCGGCGCGCGCGATCGCAAATACGCGAGGTGGAGATTGACCGGACGCCGCAATCGGCGAGTCCGGCGCAAAGCGCCCTGAACGATATTTCGCGCGAACCCTTACGCCGTCATTCTCGGACCGGTATCAAGTCAGCCCAACGCGGGCTTTCAGTTCCTCGGGCCGGCGAACGATCAGCAAGCCGCCTTCCTTCACGACAAGCCCCTCCTCCTCCCACGCGCGCATCTGCTTATTGACGCTTTCGCGCGACGCGGCGACCAACCGACTGAGGTCGTTTTGCGACAGCTTGATCCCGATCCGCACGGCCGATCCCATCGGGCGCCCATAATCGGCGGCAAGTTTGATCAGCGTGCGCCCCAGACGCGCCTCTAGATCGAACATGACGAAATCGCCGAGAGTTTCGCTTGTCTGACGCAGACGCTCGCACAGCACCGCCAGCAGGCGCAGCGCCAAGCCCTTATCGCCTTCCAGATAGGGCACGAAATTACGGCGTTCGATAACCAGCAGATGGGTGTCCTCGATGGCGGTCGCGTCGGCACTGCGGGGTTTGCCGTCGAGCAGAGCGATCTCGCCGAACACCTCCCCCGCGTCGATCATGTTCAGTGTAAGTTCCTTGCCTTCGAGGGAAATCGCACCGATCCGCACCCGGCCGCCGAGCACCGCCATCATCGACGATCCCGGATCGTCTTTTTGGAAAATCGTCTGCCCTTTGCGATATCGACGCTCGACGGCGAGCCGTAAAATGCCGTCGAGTTCTTCGGGCTTCATTGCCTGGAAAAGCGAGCTGGACAGGAGCGCGTTGCGCCCTTTGTCGCGGTTGGCGTCGGTCAAAGTTCGAACCTTTCCGGTCTGTTTATCCCCAACGCCGGCACTATGCGCCCAACCCAGCCCGCGCCATAGTCCGGCGAACGTCCGATCGGGAAACGCCGCATGCTTGCACCGCCCATTTGTCCGCCGCCGCACGGCACTGCTTGGCCCGAACTCTCGGCGGATCTGGCCGGGATGAACTGGATGTGGCTAGAAGAAGCGGCCCGCTTCGCCACCGAGAACGAAACGCCCTGGCCGCGCGACCTGAAACTGCATCTCGAAAGCGGCTTCTTCGAACCGCCGCCGCATAACGAGATTCTGGGGCCCATACGCCCGCGCGGCGAGCCGAACGGGTTGGTGACCCGAGGGGGGCATAAGATTGTGTCGTGGGGCGATACCGAACAAGCAGATTACACTTTCTCGGCGGCCAAGAGCTATCTGTCGATGCTAGCCGGTATCGCAGTCATGGACGGGCTGATCGCCGACCTGGATCAGCGTGTGGGTGCCACGGTGCAAGACGGCGGCTTCGACAGCGCGCAGAACCACGCCATAACGTGGCGGCATTTGTTGCAAAATACCTCCGAGTGGGAAGGCACGCTATTCGGCAAGTCCGATCTCATCGACCGCAACCGCAATCTGGGGCTGGAGGGTAAAGGCCGGAAAGGCGACCCACGGCCGTTGCAAGTACCGGGCACCCATTGGGAATACAACGATGTGCGGGTGAACCGGCTGGCGTTGGCCCTGCTGCGCCGGTTCAAGCGCCCGCTGCCGGAGGTTTTTGCCGAACGCATCATGCGCCCCATCGGCGCGTCCGACGATTGGACATGGCAGGGCTACCGAACATCCACCGTCGATGTGGACGGGGTACCGATCGAGAGCGTGTCCGGCGGCACCCATTGGGGTGGCGGGATGCTGATCCATGCCGAGGACCAAGCCCGCATCGGCCTGCTGATGATGCGGCGCGGGATGTGGAAAGGCACGCGCATCCTGCCGGAAAGCTGGGTTGCGGAATCGCTGGTGCCCTGCACGCTGAACCCGAGTTACGGCCTGCTGTGGTGGTTGAACACCGGCCACGGGCGGTACAAAAGCGCACCCGAGGGAAGTTTCTTCGCCTCGGGGGCCGGTGGAAACCTGACCTGGGTGCTGCCGGAACACGACATCGTTGCCGTGATGCGTTGGCTCGACCCGACGGCGGTGGATACTTTTACCCGATTGATAATGCAGGCTTTAGCATGATGAAAACCTACGAAACCATCAAAGTCGAAAAGATCGGCGAGCATGCGGTACAGGTCACCCTGAACCGGCCGGAAGTAGCGAACGCCATGAACACCCAGATGGGCCTGGACCTGCTGGATGCGTTCGACGGGTTCTGCGCCGCCCCCAATGCCCAGCGCTGCATCGTGGTGACCGGCGCCGGGCGCATCTTCTGCGGCGGTGGCGATTTGAAGCAGCGCAACGGCATGACCGACGCACAGTGGCAAGATCAGCATCTGATCTTCGAGCGCGCGATCCGCGCCATGATCGCCTGCCCCGTCCCCATCATCGCCGCGATCAACGGTGCTGCTTATGCCGGGGGCATGGAAATGTCGCTGTGCTGCGATTTTATCTACGCGGTCGAAACCGCTCGATTTGCCCTGACCGAGGTCACATTGGGCATCATGCCCGGTGCTGGCGGCACCCAGAACCTCCCCCGTGCCGTAGGCGCCCGCCGCGCCAAGGAAATCCTGCTGACCGGACGGCCGTTCACCGCACAGCAAGGTTTCGAATGGGGCATGATCAACCGCCTGTGCACCGCCGAAACTCTACTGCCCGAGGCTTTGGAAACTGCCGCGATCATCGCCGGCAATGCACCGATTTCGACGCGGCAGATAAAGCAGTCGGTGAACATGGGCGCGAATATGGACCTGCAAAGTGCCATGATGTTCGAGATCGAGGCCTATAACCGCATGGTCCCCACCGACGACCGCCGCGAGGGCATCGCCGCGTTCAACGAGAAACGTAAGCCGGTCTACAAAGGCCGTTGAACTCAGCAAAGGAAATCCGTCCATGAACGCCATGACCGACCTCCGCAATCACGGCTTGACCCGCGCCCTTGCCAACCAAGCGCGTGCGTTGACCCTGGCGGAAATTCCGGAAACAACCCGAGCCTGGGCGCGCCAGTGCATTTTGGATTACACGGCGTGCGGTATTGCGGGCGCAAGCGACGAATTGGTGCATATCCTGCTCGCCGAGATGCAAGAACAGGGCGGCAAAGAAGTGGCGTCGGTGCTGGGCCACGCGGGCAAATTGCCGGCGGCCTCGGCGGCCTTGGTCAACGGCGCCGCCGCGCATGCGCTGGATTTCGACGACGTCAATCTAGCGATGCCGGGCCATCCCTCGGTCGCCATTCTACCGGCACTGCTGGCATTGGCCGAAGAACGCGGGGCCTCGGGCGCCGAGGTGCTGACAGCCTTCGTAGCGGGTTACGAACTGCAATGCCGGGTCGGGCGGGTGATTTCCCCGGGGCATTACGACGTACTGGGCTTCCATTCGACCGCCACTGTCGGCAGCTTCGGCGCAGCTGCGGCCTGCGCGCATTTGATGGGGCTGGACGCGGATAAATTCGCGACCGCGCTGGGAATCGCCGGGACGCAAGCGGCCGGGCTCAAATCCATGTTCGGCACCATGTGCAAGCCGCTGCATGCCGGCAAAGCCGCCTATAACGGCGTCATGGGCGCCAAGCTGGCCGCCCGCGGCTTCACCAGCCGCACCGATGTCTTGGAATGCGGCCAGGGTTTCGCGAAAACCCACAGCCCGGACTTCAATCCCGAACGCGCGATGGAGACCCCGGTCGGCGGCTGGTACATCCAAAGCAATTTATTTAAGTATCACGCCGCGTGCTACATGGTTCACTCAAGCATCGAATCCGCCCGCAAGCTGCGCGACCTCCATGGCGTCACCCCCGATCGGGTCGAGCGCATCCGCGTACAGCTGGACGAAGCCTGCGACCGTATCTGCAACATCCAAGCGCCGGTCACCGGTCTGGAAGCCAAATTCTCGCTGAAGCTGGCAACCGCGATGGGTCTGTCAGGAATCGACACCGGGCGCCTTTCGACCTATTCCGAGGACGTTGCTACCAACCCCGGTCTGGTCGCCCTGCGCGATCGAGTGGAATTGGATTTCCGCACCGGCATTCCAAACACCTTCGCCGAGATCGAGATCTTGCTCACGGACGGCAAGACGGTGACAGCGCGACACGACGCAGGGATTCCCGCGACCGATGTCGAGGATCAGGGGCGGCGGCTGGAAGAAAAATTCAACGCACTGGTGGAACCGGTGCTGGGTTCGAACCGTTCGTCGGCGTTGATTTCCGATATCGGGCGGTTCGAGGCACTGGGCGACCTCGCCGGGACGATGATGCTAGCGGGGGGCTAGCCACTTCGCTGGACGGTCGGTTCTTGCGCCGTCCAGCGCACCCCGCCCATACTCCCCGGATAAAAACAGCCAGGGAGAAAAACAATGAAGTCCGTGAAATCCGCGATCGGCGCGCTCGCGCTGCTGGCCGTTGCCTCGGCCGCGCAGGCGGCGCCTTTCATGATCGTCGGCAACGACGAAAAAGCCGGATTCGATGCCGCCGGTAAGGCGATGGTCAATCCCACAGGCAACGATACCGTATCGATTGTCGATTTAGCTAAGCCGGAAGACCCCAAAATCGTTGCGACCTTAGCGTTGGAGAACTCGATCGTCGGGCCGCCCACCAACCTGGCGATTTCGCCGAAGGGGACTATCGCGCTGGTCGCGGATTCCGTCACCGTTACGCAGGACAACGGCGTCAATAAAGTCGTGCCGACCGACAAGTTATTTGTTATCGACATGAGATCCAATCCGCCCCAACTTATCGACACGTTGCAAATGGCCAAGCAACCATCCGGCTTGTCGTTCAGCCCCAAGGGCGATATCGCGCTGGTCGCCAACCGAGCAGACGGGTCGGTCGGGGTGCTGAAAATCGACGGCACCAAGGTCGCGCTGGTCGCCAATGTCCCGATCGGCCCCGGCGTATCGCATGTGGAATTCGCGCCCGATGGCAAACATGCCTACGCGACACGCTCCCCCGACAATAAAATCGCGGTGCTCGATGTCGACGGCGACAAGGTAACTTACAACAAAGTCGATGTCCCCACAGCCCTGTTTCCGTACAACATCGTGGTGACCCCCAACGGCAAGCTAGCGCTGACGGCCGATAACGGCGGTGGCGGATCGTCGGACGGCAGCATGGACATGGTCAGCGTCATCGATCTGGAAGGCGCGCATCCGCACACCGCCTATCGCATCAATGTCGAGGACGCACCGGAAGGGCTAGCGATGTCGCCAAAAGGCAATATCGCGATCGCGGTCAATGTCAACGGTTCGAATTTTCCCAGCCAATGGTTCCACCATAAGACCGGCAGCGTCACGGTGTTGAAAATCGACGGCAAAAAGGTGACTGCCATCAAAACGATTCAGGTCGGCGCCTTCCCCGAAGCCGCCGTCTTCACCCCAGACGGTCGCTACATCTATGTCGGCAATTTCATCGACAAGGATTTCTCCATCCTCCGAGTGAACGGCAACGACGTGGTGGATACCGGCAAGCGATTCAAAGTGCCCGGACATCCGGCTTCGGCCCGTATGGGACCGGGCTAAGCTTGCCCCCGGCCGCTTCCCGTGTTTGGTAGCGCCACCATCCCAGACCAAGGCAATAGGAGCGTCGAAAATGGCAAAATTCAAAGTGGCAACCCCCGCAGGTCTCAGCTTCACGACCGCGGCCGGCGGCGAATACGGCTATGAAATGGAAGATCTGGCCTACCTCGACGCGGAAATCGTCGAAGGCCCGACCGACGAGGACGGCTTCATCGCCTTCGCGCAAGACTGCGACGCAGTCTATGCCAAGGGCATGCGCTTCTCCAAGAAAGTGGTCGATGCCCTGCCGGAAAGCTGCCGCGGCATCGTGCTGGGCAGCGTCGGCGTCGATAGCGTGGACGTCAAAGCCGCCACGGCTCGCGGCATGCCGGTCACCAACTGCCCCGATACGTTCATCGAGGAGGTCGCCGACCACGCCATGATGATGTTGCTGTCCACGCACCGGCGCACCGTCGAACAAGACCGCTTGGTCCGCGAGGGCCGCTGGCGCGAAGGCCGTACCCCGTTGCTGCAAATGCCGCGCTTGATGGGCCTGACCCTGGGCCTGATTTCGTTCGGGCATGTGGCCCGCGCGGTTGCCAAGCGCGCCAAAGCGTTCGGGTTGCGAATCATGGCCTACGACCCGTTCATCGAAGAACTGGTGATGGTCGAGCACGGCGTGCTGCCGTCCACACTGTCGGAAGTATTGTCCCAGTCCGATTTCGTATCGATGCACGCCCCGGCTCGCCCAGAAGTCGAAGGCATGCTAGGCGAGGAACATTTCCGCCAAATGAAGCCCACCGCCGTGTTCATCAACACCGGCCGAGGCCCGACCGTGCAAGAGACCGCGCTGATCAAGGCACTCGACGAGAAATGGATCGCCTACGCCGGCCTGGACGTACTGGAGCAGGAGCCCCCGGGCAATAACAATCCATTATTGTCGATGAATAACGTCATCCTCAGCGCCCATACCGCATCCGCATCTGCTCGGTTCGATCCGGCCCGCCGCCGGCATGTCGGGCGCGAACTGGCGCTGCTGTTGGAAGGCAAATGGCCCATGAGCTGCGTTAATCCGGCCGTATTGCAACAAACGAAACTGCGTCGCTGGCAGCCAATTTCGATGGAACGCGGGCCGAATAGCTAACAACGCCGCGACAACCCGCCACGACCGCCCCTTTCGGTCGTGGCGGACTCCGTTATACCACCACCATCAGCGCCTTTTCGATCTGCTGGCGGGTAAAGGGTTTCGCGATATATGCGTCCATCCCCGCACTCAGACACCGATCCCGGAAACGATCTCCGGCGGTCGCGGTCAAAGCGATTATCGGGGTCCTGCGGCTCCCAGCAGCTTCGCGTTTGCGAATCTCTGCCGTTGCCTCGAACCCATCCATACGTGGCATTTGGCAGTCCATGAAAATCGCATCGAAATGCCCCGCCTTGTGCGCTTCCAGCGCTTCCATGCCGTCTTCGGCGGACTCGACGCTCCAGCCCAACGTCTCCAGAACATCGCAGGCGACCATGCGGTTCGTCGCGCTATCTTCCACCACCAAAGCGTGGCGGCCCGGCACCGCCACCGGATCGTCGCGCCGTTCGGTTTCCATCCGATATAGCGGGGGCATTTCCTGTTCCTGCACGCCTGCGATCAGATCGGTTAACGAAAATGGCTTCGTCAATTGCCGAGCGGCGTAGATGCCTGCCTCAGGGACGATCTCGCCGGGCGGGGTTAGCAGCAGGATGGTGGCCGACGCGTGGTAGGGGTCGGCGCGCAACATCCGCATCAATTCCAATCCACCGGTATAAGGCGGTTTCATATCGATCAGCACGACGCCGAACGCATCTCCGTAGGCGACCGCCATTTCTGCCAACCGGATCGCTTCGGATTCCTCGCGCGCCGTTTCGACCCGCATGCCGGATTGCAACAACTGGCGTTTCAGATCGTATCGACCGGTATCGTCGGCACCCAACACGAGGACGTGGTAGTTTTTGCGCACCACCGCCGCATTCCCGGTAAATCGGATATTTTCGCAATGCTGTCCGAAGCGCGCGGAGAAGCGAAAGATAGACCCGGCACCGAGTTGGCTGTCGACCCGGATGGTCCCGCCCATCATGGCGCAGAGTTCCTTGCAGATGCTCAACCCCAGGCCGCTGCCGGAAAACCGCCTAGTGTCGGAATCGTCCGCCTGGGTGAAGGCATTGAAGATAATGGCCTGATTTTCTGGCGATATCCCGATCCCGGTGTCGGCGATTTCGAACTCGATCGAGGCGGATTTCGCGTCCGCTTCCAGCAGGGTTGCGGCGATTGTCACCTCCCCCAGGTCGGTGAATTTAATCGCATTCCCAACCAAATTATTCAGGATTTGCCCCAACCGCATGGGATCGCCTATCAGAGCAGTCGGCACGTTGGTTGGCAGCTTGAGATCGAGCCGCAACCCTTTTCGGTTCGCGATCGGTCCCTGCATGTATATTGTGTCTTCCAAAATCCGACGAAGATCGAATTTATGCGATTCAATCTCGAACTTTCCGGACTCGATTTTCGATAGGTCTAAGATCGTATTGACCATCGCAAGCATCGTTTCGGACGAACGTTGGGCCATGTCGACATACATGCGCTGACGGGCATCGAGCCGGGTTTGCAGCAACAATTCCACCATGCCCATCATACCGTTCATAGGCGTTCGGATTTCATGACTCATGTTCGCAAGGAACTGACCCTTAGCTTTATTCGCCGCCACGAGTTCCCGCGTGCGTTCTTCTACTTGCATTTCCAGGCTGCGGTTGAACTCCTGCAACTGCGCTTCCGCCTGCATCTGCGCGCTGTACCGGAATGAAACCGCTTCGGCCATATCGTCGAATGCTACGCTCAGTCGACCGATTTCCGATCGTTGATTTTTGGCATGGATGCGCGCACCGTAGTTGCCGTTGCGCCATTCTTCGGTCGCCCGCAACAACGCTTGGATGGGGCGCCGCACCAAAGTCCGGCCGCCCAGGACCGCCGCGCCGCTCGCCAACAGCAGGCCAAGCAGAATCAACAGGATTCCGCGATGGGTGACATCCTCGATCGTGGCAAACGCAGCCGCTTTCGACTCACCCGCGCTCAGAAAGAAATCCCGCGGTTCCAGCGCCGGCGGCACGTAGCCGAAAATCCGTTCCACACCATCGACGCCCTTGGCTTCCTCCCAACCGGCGGTACTGCCGTCGAGAATCTTCGCATGCCCCTCCCGCATGTTCTTCCCAACCAGCTTCTCGGGGTTCGGCAGGCGAGCAATAATATTGCCCTCGCGATCGGCGATCAAAATCGACTGCGTCGGCGTTAGCCCGCGTTCCCGCAAGTGCTCGGACAACCAATTCAAATCCAGGCCGACAAAGACAACGCCAGCGGTCGCACCGTCGCCATCTGCCGCGAATTTCAAACCGAAATGGATTTGCTTTTGGCCCGTGACCGGATCGACCCAATAATTGCCGACCCCGAGATCGGCCTGGCCGGACGCACGCCGAAAGAATGCCATATCGGCCACCGACGACAGACCGGTCGCACGGCTGGTGCAACGAACGGTCCCATCGGGTCCGGCGACGCCCAGCACGGTGTACGCCGGCACCGTTGCGTTGAGCGAGGCCAACAACGAGGTGCAGCGGTCGGCGTCCACCGCACGGACCGGCGGCAATTGGCCGATGACCTGGAGGTATTGACGAACCCCTTCCCGGATGCCGCCCATTTCGGCCCCGAACTGGCGCGTGATCTGGATGACCTTGCCACGAAGGTCGTCCTCGCGCGATTTTCGCAGTTCGTACTCGTTATAGGATTGGATCGCGAGGATCGGCAAAATCGCGACCGACACCAGCAGCACCATCTTGGCGGTCAAACTCGACGACCACTCGGCTATCCGCGCGGCGATCATGATGCGGCCTGCGGGTGCACGAAAGGAACCGAGAACTGATGCGGCACGGGGACTTCTCCAACGGTCTAGCGCCGTCGGTGCAAAACCTGGGCCGGGAATTCGGCGATACACATTGCCCGAGCCAGGGACCTGGCGCTCGCAGGGCTGACCCACGCGGGACAGATACCACACCGTCGTGATCGGGTTTGACCCGGCCATCTCCCGCAAATGTCGCGTGAGCGGCAAACCGCGCTTACTCAAAGGCTTACCGCCATGACGGGTAGCCGGATCGCACCGGGCCAGGACGACGCAGGGGTAATTTCAGCGATCCATACTCGAAAACGCAACGAGAAATGCAAACCCGGCAGGGTCGAACCCGGCCATTACGGAGCGGATGTTAGGCCGTGAGGCAGCCCTCCGATCCACGGGTATTGCAGCGTTGCATTCGCATTTTGGGATAGCAAAATGCGAATCATCGCATAATGCGAATCACGGCTACTCCGTGCCGCCACGCGGTGTCTTGCCCGACAACACTGTGCGCCACTTGGCGACGTTCCGTTCATGCGCGTCGCGTGTCGCAGCAAAGGTGTGCCCGCCGGTCCCGTCCGCCACGAAATAAAGATCGTCGCTCGCCGCAGGATGCAGGACGGCGTGGATGCTTGCCAGAGAAGGCGCGCAAATCGGGGCCGGAGGCAACCCTATATTGCGGTAGGTATTGAACGGATCGTCTCGATCCAATTCGGATCGGGTCAGCTTATGATCCAACACACCGGTTCCACCACTCGCGGCAAAGACCACCGTTGGATCTGCTTGCAGGCGCATCCCGATTCGCAGTCGGTTCAAATACACCGACGCGATATGGGCGCGTTCCTCGGGCTTCGCAGTTTCCCGCTCGACGATACTGGCTAGGATCAGCGCATCTTTGGCGCTGGCCAACGCCCCACCCGGCGCGCGCGCCGCCCAAGCCGTATCCAGCGCTCGGGTCATAGCTGTGCGGGCGCGTATGAGAATCGAGTCCCGGGTCGCACCGTATTCATAGGCATAGGTTTGCGGCAGGACGCTGCCTTCGTCGAACCGCTTGACATCGCCGGTCGCGGCGTCCGCTTTGCCGATTATGGTAGCGATTTGGAACGCGGTCAGGCCTTCGGGAATCACGAGCCGGTGCTCCACCGGATGGGCGGTGCGCAGGATTGTCAGCACTTGATTCAGCGATGCGTGTGCGGGAAACGCAAATTCGGCGGCATGAAGCGCGCCGTCGTTGCGACTGGTCCACGCGGCCGCGCGAAACCGCAGCACGCTATCGATAACGCCGGCTTCGGCCAGCCCGGTGGCCAGACGCTCGATCCCGCCGCGCGGTATAACAATATCGCTCGCTTTGGCGAGCGGACCCGGCCGGTCGCGCATGCTGGCGAACCACGCCCATCCACCCCAGGCGCTGCCACCGAGAAGCAGCAGCGCCAGAGCCAGGAGCAGCCCGATTCGTCTCAGGGTGCGCCGCGGAAAACGATCGAAGCGTTGGTGCCGCCGAAACCGAAGCTATTGGACAGCGCCACTTGGATCTTCCGCTGCTGCGCCGTCTTGGCGACACGGTCGATCACACTTTCCCGGCTGGGTTCGTCCAGGTTGAGGGTCGGCGGAGCAATCCCGTCGCGAATCGCAAGGATAGAGAAAATCGCCTCCACCGCGCCAGCCGCGCCGAGCAGATGCCCGGTCGCCGATTTGGTGGACGACATAGCGATGTTCTTTGCATGGTCGCCGAACATGCGTTCGACGGCCTCCAACTCCAGATCGTCGCCCATCGGGGTGGAGGTGCCGTGCGCATTGACGTACTGAATGTCGGCCGGCGTGAGCCCACCGTTCTTCAAAGCCGCTTTCATCGCGCGGTACGCGCCATCATGCCCCTCGGCCGGGGCGGTAATGTGGTGGGCATCGCCGGACATGCCGTAGCCCGCCACTTCGGCGTAGATCCGCGCACCCCGTTTTTTCGCATGCTCGAATTCTTCCAGCACCACGACGCCCGCGCCTTCGCCCATGACGAACCCATCGCGGTCCTTGTCCCAAGGGCGGGACCCGGCGCTGGGGTTATCGTTGAACGCGGTCGACAGCGCACGCGCGGCGGCGAAGCCGGCGATGCCAAGTTCGCAAACCGTAGCTTCGGTGCCGCCGGCAACCATAACATCGGCATCGCCCCACATAATCAGGCGGGCCGCGTCGCCAATGGCGTGAACTCCGGTTGCGCAGGCAGTGACGACCGAATGGTTCGGCCCTTTCAGGCCGTACTTGATCGACATATGCCCGGACGCGAGATTGGCCAGTGCCGATGGGATGAAGAACGGCGACAGACGCTTGATCTTACCCTGATGCAGCAGCATCGCGGCGTCGAAGATGGTTTCCAGACCGCCGATGCCGGATCCGATCATAACGCCGGAGGCGTATTTATCTTCCTCGGTTTCGGGCAGCCAACCGGAATCTTCCATCGCCATGGAACCGGCGGCCATCGCCAGATGGATAAACCGATCCATCTTCTTCTGGTCTTTGACCGGAACCCATTCGGAAACGTCGAGTTTGCCCTCGGCGACCGGTCCCACTGGGACTTGGCCGGCGATTTTGCAGGGGACGTCTTTCGTATCGAACGACGTGATGGGTCCGATGCCGGACTCGCCAGCAATCAACCGTCGCCATACATGCTCGACACCGAGCCCGAGTGGGCTAGCGATGCCCATGCCCGTCACTACAACGCGCCGCATTTGCCGCGATCCTTCCGCCGTTACCGGGTCAGGCTTTCTGCTTCTCGATATAGTCGATCGCGTCCTTGACGGTGGCGATCTTCTCGGCCGCATCTTCCGGGATCTCGACGCCGAATTCTTCTTCGAACGCCATCACGAGTTCGACCGTATCGAGGCTGTCCGCACCGAGATCGTCGATGAACGACGCCGTGTCGGTCACCTTGTCTTCTTCGACACCCAGATGTTCCACGACAATCTTCTTGATCTTATCGGCGATCTCGCTCATCGGCTCCAAAACTCCTAACTGGGGTCCCGCGCATACGCGTTCATACGGACCCGATTGTGGGCTGGGACAATCCCGACCCGTTTATATAGCCAGCCCGATCGAACGCGATTCCGTCCAAGGCGGTTGCGGGCGCTTAGCATGGTCCCGTTACCCTGGAAAGCTTCGCGCGGAAAGCCCTACAGCATTGCCATCCCGCCGTTGACATGCAGCGTCGCGCCGGTCACCCACGCCGCCTCATCCGAGGCGAGGTAGACCACAGCAGAAGCGATGTCGTCCGGTCGGCCCATCCGCCCGAGAGGGATGGACTCGGAAAGCTTGGATTTCTGCGCATCGGTCAGCGCATCGGTCATATTGGTGGCAATGAATCCGGGTGCAACGACGTTAACGGTGATGCCGCGCGAGGCGACTTCCTGCGCCAGTGCCTTGCTCATGCCGACCAAGCCGGCCTTGGCAGCAGCGTAGTTAGCCTGTCCAGGATTGCCGGTCGCGCCGACGATGGACGATATATTAACGATCCGCCCCGCCCGCCGACGCAGCATTCCGCGCAATGCCGCTCGGCTCAAGCGGAACGGGGCACTAAGGTCGACATCCAGCACGGACTGCCAATCGGCATCGCGCATGCGGATCGCCAGCATGTCGCGGGTCATGCCTGCGTTGTTAACCAGAATATGCAACGGTCCAGCCGCTTTTTCGGCGGCTTCGATCAGTGCGTCGGGTTCGGACGCATCGCGCAGATCGGCAGCGCAGGTATGCGCCCGTTCGCCCAATTCCAGCGTCAATGCTTCTAGGGCGTCGAGTCGCGTGCCGGACAGCACCACGATCGCGCCCTGGGCATGCAATGCCCGAGCGATAGCGGCGCCGATGCCGCCGGATGCGCCGGTTACCAGCGCGGTCTTGCCGTCCAGCCGGAACATCGCGACCTCCCCCATTTGCCTATAGTGTTTTGAGCACGGCTTCGATCTCGGCCGGAGTCGAGGCAGAAACGCCGGTAGCGTCCGGCGCGATGCGTTTGATTAGGCCCGATAGCACCTTACCGGCGCCGAGTTCGACGAAATTGGTCACGCCAAGACCGATCGTGGTCTTTACGCATTCCTGCCAGCGCACGGTGGCGGTGACTTGCTTGACCAGCAGATCGCGGATGCGGTCGGGATCGGTTTCCTTGGCGGCCGAGACATTGGCGATCAGCGGCACGATCGGCGGGAGCGGTGGATTGGCTTCCAGCGCCTCGGCCATCGCATCTGCGGCGGGGCCCATCAGCGCGCAATGGAACGGCGCGGACACCGGCAGCAGCATAGCGCGGCGAATGCCCTTGCCCTTGGCGATTTCGATGGCGCGTTCGATCGCGGCGCGGTGGCCGGAAATCACGACCTGTCCGCCACCGTTGTCATTGGCTGCCTCGACCACCTGACGCGCACCGGTGGGGCTATCGG
>JBAXFK010000054.1:0-20728 GCA_037139955.1 Rhodospirillales bacterium | reverse complement strand
CCATGATCGGGAACAAATCGGTCAGGTAGTCGCGCAGCACGTTGCCGGTGACCGAGATGGTGTCCAGACCTTGGCGGATGCGTTCGAGCGAGAACTTAATCGCCTCTACCGGCGCCATGATACGGATGTCCAGGCCGGTCGTATCTTGGTCTTTCAGGTATTTTTCGACTTTGAGGATCAACTGCGCGTCGTGGGCGCGGTTGGCGTCGAGCCAGAATACCGCCGGGGTGTTGGTCAGGCGCGCGCGGCGGACGCCGAGCTTGACCCAGTCTTGGATCGGCACGTCCTTGACTTGGCACATGCGGAAGATGTCGCCGGTCTCGACCGGTACCGACAGCAGCACGGTGCCGTCGTCGGTGACGACGCGGACGGTGCCGTCCGTGGCCAACTCGAACGTTTTGTCGTGAGAGCCGTATTCCTCGGCCTGCTGTGCCATCAAGCCGACATTCGGCACCGAACCCATGGTCTTCGGGTCGAATGCGCCGTGCGCTTTGCAGTCTTCGATGGTGGCTTGGAAAAGCGTTGCGTAGCAACGATCGGGGATGGCGGCGATGACGTCGTGCAGCTTGCCGTCGGCGCCCCACATTTTGCCGGATTCACGGATCATGGCCGGCATCGACGCGTCGACGATCACGTCGCTGGGTACATGCAGGTTGGTGATACCGCGATCGGAATTGACCATCGCGAGGCCGGGACGCGACGCATAGACCGCCGCGATATCGGCTTCGATCGCGGCCTTTTCGGCGTTGGGTAGAGTCTGAATCCGTGTCAGCAAATCGCCCAGGCCGTTATCGGGATCGACGCCGAGGCGTGCCAGCGTGGCGGCATGTTTTTCGTACACAGCGGAGAAAAACACCGACACGGCATGCCCGAAGATGATGGGATCGGAGATCTTCATCATCGTCGTCTTCACGTGCAGCGAGAACAGGATGCCGTCTTTCTTCGCTGCCTCGATCTGTTCGGCGAAGAACGCGCGCAGCGCCTTGCGGTTCATGACCGAGGCGTCGATGATTTCGCTCGCCCGCAGCGCGGTCTTGGCCTTCAGCACGGTGACCGAACCATCGGTGGCGACCAGTTCGATCCGAGCGTTGCCTGACTCGGCGACGGTGGTTGCGACTTCCGAACCGTAGAAATCGCCGCCGGTCATGTGCGCGACGCGGGATTTGGAATCGGCGCTCCAGGCGCCCATTTTGTGCGGGTTGTTGCGGGCGTATTGCTTCACGGCGCCGGCGGCGCGGCGATCGGAATTGCCCTCCCGTAGCACCGGGTTTACGGCGCTGCCGAGCACGCGGCCGTAGCGGGTGCGGATTTCTTTATCGGCCGGCGTCGCGTCGCTGTCCGGGTAGTTCGGCACATCGTAGCCCTTGCTCTGCAATTCCGCGATCGCAGCCTTGAGCTGCGGGATCGAGGCGGAAATGTTGGGCAGCTTGATGATATTGGCCTCGGGCTTCAGCGCGAGTTGGCCGAGTTCGGCAAGCTCGTCCGCGACCCGTTGCTCCGGCTTCAGCTTGTCCGGAAAATTGGCCAGGATACGCCCGGTCAGCGAAATGTCCTTCAGCTTCATCTTCACGCCAGCCGTGCCGACGAAGGCTTCGACGATCGGCAGCAGGGAGTAGGTCGCGAGCGCCGGGGCTTCGTCGACTTTTGTCCAAATGATTTCGAGATCCGACATGATTTTACCTCTGAGCGCCGGGCGAGATTCGGCAGCGTTGAATGGTTCGCGAATGGCGCGCGTTGTCGCACCCACGTGCCGGAAGAGCAAGCTGGGGTGGCCCCGCGCATTATGCATCCTGGACGAGAACATGCGAATGGCGATGAAATAACCGCCGATTGAAAGCGTCTCAAAGCCGTGGTGGATTGGCGCCGCCGGCAGAAGCCGAAAATCGGGGAGAGCAAGCAATGAACGACATGGCTGGGTTGGACGGGCTACAGCGTTATCCGCTGGCGCGTCGCGGACTGTTCATGACGAGCCTGATCGGCGGGTTCACCCTCGCGGTTCAGCCGGTTGGGGCGCAGGTCGTGTCCACCGATACCGCCGGCTTGGTCGTCGGCGAGACTAAGATCCCCACCACCGAAGGCGATCTGCCGGCCTATTTCGCCCATCCCGCGACAGGGTCGAATTTTCCGATCGTCTTTGTGAACGAAGAGATCTTCGGGGTTCACGAGCACATCAAGGACTTGTGCCGCCGCCTCGCCAAGGTGGGCTACCTCGCCGTCGCCACCGAGTATTACGCCCGGATTGGCGATTTGTCGAAAATGACCGACATTCCGACGATTATCAAAGACGTGATCTCGAAAGCGCCGGACGCCCGGTACATCGCGGATGCCGAGGCTACGATCGATTGGGCCGGTAAGAACAAGGGCAATGTCGCCAAGGTCGCTGTTACCGGTTTCTGCCGCGGTGGGCGCCAAACTTGGCTGATCGCCGCGAATAGTGCGCGCGTGCAAGCCGCCGTGGCATGGTACGGCCCGGTCGCCGGGGGCACATCCGAGATTCAACCGAAGACCGCCGCCGATAGTGCCGACCAATTGAAGTGCCCGTTGTTGGGGCTTTATGGCGCGGCCGATACCGGCATCAAAGTGGACGATGTGCAGGCCGCCGCAGCCAAAGCCAAGGTGGCCGGCAAGACAGTCGAAATCGTGGTCTATCCCGACACCCCGCACGGCTTCAACGCCGACTATCGCCCGAGCTACCGCAAGGACGCGGCGGAGGATGGGTGGAAACGGATGCTGGCTTGGTTCAAGCAGAACGGGGTCGCTTGACCTCGGGCGTGCGCCATAACCGGCGCACGCACAGCAACAACAGCAACGACGGCGCGATCGGTCCGAGCGGCAGATGCCATATCGTGCCGATCGGCCAGATCGCTAGGGACATCGCGAAGATACCGGCAAAGCCCAGCCGTTCCCACGGCAGGAAGCCGTTATCCAGTGCCTCCCGCACGAGCCAAAAAATGGCCAGCAATAGCAACATGTGGTCGTAAACCAGGGTAATCGGCACCGCGAGCAGCGTGGCCGCGAGCAATGTCGCGAATTGCACCGTGGCCGGTAGATCGCGACGCCAAATCAGGGCAACGAGCATGATCATCTCTAAGCTCGCGACGGCTTGCAGCGCATAGGCCGGGCCCACCGCGAAGCCCATCAGCCGCTCGGCACCGAAGATCGACACGATACCGGCGAAGTCGATCCGGCCTGAAGCGAAGACTGTCTTCGCGTTCACCGTCGCACCGAGATAGGCCCACCATGTGTCGGCCCCGAACAGCACGAAGGAAAGGCCGACCGCTGTGCACAAAGTCGCGGCGGCGGCGGCGAACGCGCGCCAGCGGCCGCCGGCGATCAGGGCAATCGGCACCAAGACGCCGAAATGCGGCTTATAGCATAGCAGGCCCATCAGCATCCCGGCCGTGGCCGGCTTGCGATCGAGCAGCAGCGAAAACCCGCCGAATAACGCCGCAGTCAAGAAGGCGTTCTGCCCCAGCCCGATGGTCCAGAATACCGGTGGGAAGGCCAGCACCGGCGCGACCCAGGCCCAGCCACGCGTACGCATTATCGCGCGCGCCACAAGCAGGAAGGGGGCCAATGTCGCGATCTGGAACACCGCGAACGCGACGTAATACGGCAAGGTTGCCAGTACGGCGCAGACCGGCAGATAAACCGGGGGGTAGAAGAAGAATTGGTAGGGCGCACCGACGCCGCGCGCCGCTTGCTGGGCGAGATAGTGCGCAGCCTGATCGTAAGCGAGTGCGGGGGTACCGGCCAACACCAGCTTACCGGCGGCGTAAAAGCTGACGAAATCGCTGGACGTCGCGACCGGCGGGCCGAACGCGCCATGCTGCCAACAGGCGACGAATACCAGGAACGCCGCTTGGAGGCCCACGAGAATACTGCACCACGCCACGATCCGGTCGCGATTCAGCCACGCCGCGCTGCGGAGTCGGTCCATCGGGCGGGGCGGGGCGGCGAACATGAATCGGTCCAGGATGATTCGCACGGACTTTAGTGCGCGAATGCCGATCGGCGAAGAGACTGCTTTGGCTATTCGGCATCTTGCCGCCGAAGACGGCTGCGTGTTTGCTTTCGCGGTGCAACGATGGAGTCGCGGCCCTGGCTTACGCCCTACAGCAGCTCATCAACGGTATCGTTCTGGGGGCGATCTACGGCCTGATCGCAGTGGGATACACGATGGTCTACGGGATCGTCGGCATGATCAACTTTGCCCACGGCGATATTTTCATGGTCGGATCCTTTCTTTCGCTGATCGCGCTGTTGGGCCTAGCCGCGTTGGGGGTGACGGCGGTGCCGCTGGCCCTTGGGCTGACGCTGCTTTTCGCCGCCGGGCTCGCCGCTTTGTATGGCTGGACGGTGGAGCGGATTGCTTACCGCCCGCTGCGCGGTTCTTTCCGGCTGGCCCCGCTGATCAGCGCCATCGGCATGTCGATCGTGTTGCAAAACTTCGTCCAGGTCGGGCAGGGGGCGCGGGTCAAGCCAATGGAAGCGGCGATTCCCGGCGGGATCGAATTGATGAACCAAGGCGGCTTTGCGGTGCGACTGTCCTGGATGCAGATCGCGATCGTGGCGACGACCTTGCTCGTGCTCGCGATATTCACTTGGTTGGTGACCAAAACCCCGCTCGGCCGCTCGATGCGCGCCTGCGAGCAGGACCTGAAAATGGCGGCGCTGCTGGGAATCGACACCGACCGCACCATCGGCCTGACCTTTGTGATCGGCGCCGCCTTGGCTGCCGTCGCCGGCCTGCTGTTCCTGCTCTATTACGGGGTGATCGATTTCTTCATCGGCTTCCTCGCGGGGGTGAAGGCATTCACCGCCGCCGTGTTGGGCGGCATCGGCAGCTTGCCGGGCGCCGTACTAGGCGGCTTGCTGATCGGATTGATCGAGGTCTTTTGGTCGGCCTATTTCAGCGTCGAATATAAAGACGTCGCCGCCTTCGCCATACTGATCCTGGTGCTGATTTTCCGCCCAAGCGGTATCATGGGGCGCGCCGAGGTCGAGAAAGTATGAAAGCGGCACTCCGCGACGCCTTCCTGTCCGCTGCGGTCGCGCTGGGACTGTTCGTGCCATTGGTCGGATTGGTATTGGATAACGGTGACCAGGGTCTTGTCCTGCGTGCTCGGCCGATCGCCGCCGCAGTCATGGTTGCGCTGGTGTTTTTCGGGCGGCTGGCCATGCGCCTTTGGGCGGATCGGCCGGGGAAGCAGGCGCGGGCCATTCGTCGGTCCATCGCCGTGCCGGTCGGAACCAGCAAATATATTGCGCCCGTGCTGCTCGCGGTGGCAGTGCTGCTGCCGCTGACGGGCTCCCGCTATTACGTCGATCTCGCGACCCTGGTGCTGACTTATGTCATGCTGGGCTGGGGATTGAATATCGTCGTCGGCCTCGCCGGATTGTTGGACCTGGGGTACGTCGCATTCTATGCGGTCGGCGCCTATTCGTACGCGTTGCTGGCCGAGCATTTCGGGTTGGGGTTTTGGACGTGCTTGCCTTTAGCGGGGATTCTGGCTGCTTTCGCCGGCATCTTGTTGGGCTTTCCGGTTCTGCGGCTGCGTGGCGACTACCTCGCGATCGTAACCCTGGCCTTCGGGGAGATCATTCGCGTCGTGCTGATCAACTGGGTCGAATTCACCCATGGCCCGAACGGCATTACCGATATTCCGCGCCCAACCTTGTTCGGCCTGCGTTTCAGCAACGACGAGGGCAGCGACACCGTGGCCGCGTTCTTCGGCATCGAGGCCGAGACGATCCATCGCGTCATCTTTCTGTATTACCTGATCCTCGCTCTGGCGCTGTTGACCAATTGGGTGACGCTGCGCCTCCGCCATATGCCGCTGGGCCGCGCCTGGGAAGCACTGCGGGAGGACGAGATTGCTTGTCGGTCGTTGGGGATCGATGTGACCAACACCAAGCTGACCGCTTTCGCCACGGGGGCGTTGTTCGCCGGGTTCGCCGGTGCTTTTTTCGCCACCCGGCAGGCTTTCATCAGCCCCGAGAGCTTCACCTTTATCGAAAGCGCGACCGTACTGGCGATCGTGGTGCTGGGCGGTCTGGGGTCCCAATTGGGCGTGGCCTTGGCGGCCATGGTCATGGTCGGCGGGCTGGAGTTGCTGCGCGACCTGCTGAGCACGATCGGCGAGCAGATGGGCAGCGAGTTGTTTTCCGGCTTGGCCGGCGATTTGCCAACATACCGGATGTTGATTTTCGGCCTCGCCTTGGTCGCGATGATGGTGCTGCGCCCGCGCGGTCTGGTGTCCGGCCGCACCGCCACCGCAACTTTGGGGCGCTAGGATGCTGAGCGTCACCGACCTCACGATGCGCTTCGGCGGTCTGACAGCCGTGGATCGGCTGAATTTCCAGGCGCGCGCCGGGGAGGTGACCGCCGTTATCGGCCCGAACGGGGCGGGTAAGACCACTGTGTTCAACTGCGTCACCGGGTTCTACCGCCCGACCTCCGGCACGATCGAACTGGTCCATGCGCTCGGTGCCCATTTCGCGTTGGGGCGCATGCCGGGGCATCGGATCGCATCCCGAGCGAAGGTGGCACGCACGTTTCAGAATGTGCGGTTATTCGCGGGAATGACGGTGCTGGAGAATTTGCTGGTCGCGCAGCACAACGCGCTGATGGCGGCGACCGGTTTCGGGGTGATGGCGGTCCTCGGTCTTGGCGGATATCGCGCCGCCGAGCGGGCAGGGATGGAGAAGGCACGGGGCTGGTTGGAGCGGATCGGGTTACTGGATCGCGCCGACGATACCGCCGGTTCATTGCCCTATGGCGCGCAACGTCGGCTGGAGATCGCCCGTGCGATGTGCATCGACCCCGTCATGTTGTGCCTGGACGAACCGGCGGCCGGATTGAACCCGCGGGAGAGCGAAGAACTGAACCGATTGCTGTTGAGCATTCGTGCCGATGGGTGCTCGCTGCTGTTGATCGAACACGATATGGCGGTCGTGATGCGCATTTCCGACCACATCGTGGTGCTGGATCACGGTAAGAAAATCGCCGACGGCACGCCGGCAGAAGTGCGCGCCGATCCCGCCGTCATCGCCGCCTATCTTGGGGAGGGGGACGACGCATGAGCCTGTTATCCCTCCAGGGCGTTTCCACCTTCTACGGTGCGATCCAAGCGCTGAAAGATGTCTCGCTGGAGGTTCGGGAGGGCGAAATCGTCACCCTGATCGGTGCCAACGGGGCCGGCAAATCCACCCTGATGATGACAGTGTGCGGCAGCCCGCAAGCGCGATCCGGCCGAATCGTCTACGATGGCGCGGACATTGCCGAGTTGCCGACGCATCTGATCATGCGCCGTCGTATTGCCCAGGCACCAGAGGGGCGCCGCATCTTCGGCCGCATGACCGTGCAGGAAAATTTAATCATGGGGGCCGAGGTTGCGGGCCATACCGACATCGCCCCGCTTCTGGACCAAGTGTGCGATCTGTTTCCCCGGCTGCGCGAACGCCTGACCCAGCGCGGCGGCACCTTGTCGGGTGGGGAGCAGCAGATGTTGGCGATCGGACGCGCGTTGATGGCCAAGCCGCGGCTGTTGTTGCTGGACGAGCCGTCGTTGGGCTTGGCGCCGCTCGTGGTGCGGCAGATTTTCGGTGCAATTCGGACGCTGAACCGGGAAACCGGGCTGACGGTATTGCTGGTCGAGCAAAACGCGCATCAAGCGCTGCGGCTGGCCCATCGCGGCTATGTGCTTGTGAACGGCACGATCACGATGGCCGGCACCGGGGCGGAGCTATTGGCCCGCCCTGAAATTCGCGCGGCTTATCTAGAAGGCGGCTAACCGGCCCCGAGAGCGTTCGGAGCCGGTAAGTCGGCGTTTACCCCACCGCGAGCGAGTAAATATCTTTTACCCCGTGCGGCAGATGAGCGGCGTTCCAGGTCTCGCCACCGTCTTCGGTGCCGTAGATTTCGCCGTCGTAGCGGGCGCCGAGATAGACCTTGTTAGGGTCTTTCTGGTGCAGCGCCACGGACATGATGGTGCCATGGACTTGCACCTTGTCGAAACGGTTCCAGGTCTCGCCCGCGTCGGTGGAACGATAAAGTTGGCCGTCCTTGCTCGCGGCGGCCACGCTGAGCGCGGCATACAGCGTCTTCGGATCGGTCGGAGACACCTTGATGTCGCGGCCGTAGGTGTTGTTGGAGAACCGACCGAGTTCCATGTCTTGCCACGTGTTGCCGCCGTCGGCGGTGCGGAATAGGCCCATGCGCACCGCGAGGATCACCGCATCCGGATCGGCCGGGGAGATGGCGATGGCGTGGCCGTCGAGCATGCCTTCGTTATACGTATTGCTGACGATCTTGCTTTTCAGATGCGGTAGTTGCGCCAACCGGATGAGATCGGTGCTCACGTCGGTCCAGCTTTCGCCGCCGTCGGTGGATTTCATCGCGCCGTTCACTTCCAGCGCGGCATACAGCGTGCCCGGCTGCGACGGGTGCTGGGCCAACCGCATGACGCGGCAAGCGAAGGGCATGACGGCGCGGTCCGGCATGCCGGGGTTGGGCAGTTCGCGCCAGCTCTCGCCGCGATCGTCCGATCGATACATCGCGATGGGGGAGGCGCCGGCGAAGACCAGATCGGGATTGGTGGCGTCCACCAGGAAGGACCAGATTTGCGTCTTGCCCGGGAAGGCGGTGCGCTTGAAGGATTTGCCCGAATCGATGCTGCGATACACGCCATCGGAGGTGCCGGCGAACACAACGGTCGGGTCTGTCGGGTGAATGCTCACGGCGAAGCATTCGGCGTCCGACACGACATGGGACCAGCGGTCCTCGCCGGCTTGACGGCTGAACACGCCGACCATGCCTTTTTGGTCTGCGCGCCCGACATATCCGGCGATTCCGGCGTAGAGATTGGCTTGGCCCATTGTTCTATCCCTCCTGCTGATTTTATCGCGAACGGACTCCCCGCCCTGCGCAGGGCGGAAAGGCCTTGCCTCTTAGGCTTAAACCACCGCTGGTGCGCGTTCGCTGCTCGAGCGTGCCCAGGCCGCGGCGGCGTCTTCGTCGAACAACTCGGTCAGTTTCTTCATCATCGTGCCGCCGAGTTCTTCGGCGTCCACGATCGTCACGGCACGGCGATAATACCGGGTCACGTCGTGGCCGATGCCGATGGCGATCAGCTCCACCTGATTGCGGTTTTCGATATCGCGAATGACTTCCCGCAAGTGCTTTTCCAGGTAGTTTCCGGGGTTCACCGACAAGGTCGAATCGTCGACCGGTGCGCCATCGCTGATGACCATCAAGATGCGGCGGTGTTCGGGCCGCATCAGCAGCCGGCGATAGGCCCAGAGCAGCGCCTCACCGTCGATATTTTCTTTCAACAGCCCTTCGCGCAGCATCAGCCCAAGGTTCTTGCGCGCACGGCGCCACGGCGAATCGGCGGCCTTGTAGATGATATGGCGTAGATCGTTCAGACGGCCCGGATTGCGCGGCTTGCCTTCTTGCACCCACCGCTCGCGTGCCTGACCGCCTTTCCACGCACGGGTCGTGAAGCCGAGGACCTCGACCTTCACCGCGCAGCGTTCGAGTGTGCGGGCCAGAATATCGCCGCACATGGCCGCCACCGTGATCGGACGACCGCGCATCGATCCGGAATTGTCTATCAGCAGCGTCACGACGGTGTCGCGGAACTCCATATCGAGTTCCTTCTTGTACGACAGCGCCAGCATCGGGTTGATGACCACGCGCGACAGACGGCCGGCGTCGAGGATGCCTTCGTCCAGATCGAACTCCCATGCACGGGTTTGCTGCGCCAGCAAGCGGCGTTGCAACCGGTTCGCGAGCTTGGAGATCACGCCTTGCAGATGCTGCAATTGCTGATCGAGTTGCTGGCGCAAACGGCTCAGTTCGTCGGCATCGCAGAGGTCTTCGGCGGCGATTTCTTCGTCGAATTGGCGTGTATAGGCTTTGTAGACGGCATCGCTGTCGGGGTTGGCGCGCTCGCGGCGCGGCTGAGGGCCGCCGGGGCGATCGTCGCCCTCGGCAACGGCGGCTTCCTCCTCCGATTCGGACCCATCGTCGTCGGCCGCTTCGCCTTCCATTTCCTCGGGCTGTGCGCCCAGCATGGATTCGGATTCGGATTGCGACTGACCGTCGCCGTCTTCGGAATTGTCTTGCTGGCCGGATTGCTCGCCGCCGTCCTCGCCGTCTTCGGAATTGTCGTCCTGATCGGCTTCGACTTCGGCTTCCGCCAATTCCAGCGCCGCCAACAACTTGCGAGTCGCTCGAGCGAAGGCGGTTTGATCCGATCGTGAATCGGTCATTTCGGCGAGCGCTTGCTCGGCGTTGTCGCCAAGGGTTTCGCGCCACATATCCAGAATGCGGCGGGCCGGTTCGGGCGAAGGCTCGCCCGACAGGCGTTCGCGCGCCAACAAAGCAAGTGCCTTATCGATCGACAGCTGATCCTTGCGGGTCATGCGATCGAGGCCGTCCGCCTCGCATTCTTCGGCCAGCTTGGCGCGAATATTGGCGTTCACGCCGTGCATGAACTGGGCGCCGATAACTTCCACGCGCACCTGTTCCAGCGCGTCGTAGGCGTCCTTGGCTTCTTTGCGCGCGGGCATGCGCTGGGCATGCACCGCATCGTCGTGGTGGCGCAGACGAAGCGCGATGGCATCGGACTGCCCCCGCAACTTCGCCATTTCGTTCGCCGGAAGTGCGCGAGTCGGCAGCGGCAGACGCGCGCGTTTACCGGACACACCGGAAGGGCCAGGTTGAAACGCGACCTGGACATCCGGTTGTTCGGCGATTGCGCGCAACACGCCTGCGGTCGCCCGCTTGAACTCTTCCGCGCGTGTGTTGTCTTTGCTGGCCGACCCGCTCATGCGATTGTCCCCTTAGCCGAACTTGCGGGTGGTGAAGCCGCCGGTGGGGATGTCTTCGTTGAAGCAGCGCTGATAATACTCGGCGACCGTGGAACGTTCGGCCTCATCGCACTTGTTCATGAAGGTCACCCGGAAAGCGAAGCCGACATCGCCGAAGATGCGGGCATTTTCGGCCCAGGTGATGACGGTGCGCGGGGACATGACGGTCGAGATATCGCCGTTGATGAATCCGGCGCGGGTCAGGTCGGCCAGGGCCACCATGCTTTCCACGCGCTTCTTCTGGGCCGGTTCCTTGACGACATCGACGCCCATCTTCGCCAGGACGATGGCGGTTTCCGTGGCGTGCGGCAGATAGTTCAACGTGGCGACGATGTTCCAGCGGTCCATCTGGCCTTGGTTGATCTGCTGTGTGCCGTGATACAGGCCGGTCGTATCGCCCAGGCCCACCGTGTTGGCGGTGGAGAACAGGCGGAACGATTTATGCGGGCGAATGACGCGGTTCTGATCCAGCAGGGTCAGCTTGCCTTCGACTTCGAGCACGCGCTGGATCACGAACATGACGTCCGGGCGGCCGGCGTCGTATTCGTCGAACACCAGGGCGCAAGCGTGTTGCAGCGCCCAGGGAAGAATGCCTTCCTTGAATTCGGTGATCTGCTTGCCGTCTTTCACGACAATGGCGTCTTTACCGATCAGATCGATACGGCTGATGTGGCTGTCCAAGTTTACCCGGATGCACGGCCAGTTCAGGCGCGACGCCACCTGCTCGACATGCGTCGACTTTCCGGTGCCGTGATAACCTTGGATCATCACGCGACGGTTATAAGCGAAGCCCGCGCAGATCGCGAGCGTCGTCTCTTTATCGAATTTGTAGGAGCTATCGAGGTCGGGGACATGTTCGGTGCGGACGGAGAACGCCGGCACCTGCATGTCGATGTCGATCCCGAAAGCCTCCCGCGCCGATACTGTGGTATCGGGCAGGTTGACGTCGGAGGTGGGACGCGGGGCGGCGTCAGTGGCAACCGTGTTCATAGACCAGCGTTTCCTGTCACAATGCGCAGAAAGTCTACCCCTGGCGCCGCCGCGCGCAAGGGCTGAGGGGATTGGCGATTAGCCGGTGGCGGCCAGCCGGGGTTCGGCGGCCAAATGCGAACGTACCGCCGCATAGGCCAAGTTGATGGTTTTCAAACGTTCTTCCGCGGCTTGGCTGCCGCCGTTGGCGTCGGGATGGTGACGTTTGGCGAGTTGCTTGTAGCGGGTTTTCACCGCGTCCAAGGTTGTCGGCCAGGGCAAATCGAGCACCGATAACGGTTCCCGAAGCTCGGCCGGAGTCTGGTTCGTCGGCTGCGCCCGCTTCTGGTTCATGCCGTTGGTCGCCAGGATACGAAGCGGATCGCGCAACATGTCGTCGTCCCAAGCCGAGCCGCCGATATGGCCCAAAGGCCATGACGGTCGGTCCCAGGATGTGTCGGCGCGCAACTGCGCCTCCATCTGCGCGGGGCTCATGCCTTTGTAGTAGTCCCACGAACCGTTGTATGCGCGCACATGGTCCAGGCAGAACCACCAATAATCCTTGAGATTGTCTCGGGATTTCGGGGCGCGATATTCGCCTTGCGCACCGCAAGACGGCATATCGCAACACCGGCCCGGCGCGGCCGGGTCGGGCGCGTAGGCCCTGGGGCGCGCGGGACGACGATTCATGATTTCGTTATGTCCGCCGCGATCGCGGTTGGCAACAGGCACGCTTGGCGCGGACGCCATTTCGGCCGATATCGGAGGTATGACAAAGATGCATTCGCCCAACCGAGCCGACCGTTTGACGGCGGTGCTGACTGAAACATTCGCACCGACGGTGCTGCGCGTCGTCGACGATAGCGCGCATCACGCCGGGCACATGGGTGCTGCTGCCGGAGGGCAGACGCATTATAGCGTGCTTGCGGTCGCGGACGCATTCGGTGGCATGTCCCGCGTCGCGCGGTCCCGCGCGGTGCACGAAGCGCTGGCGGCGGAATTCGCCGGCGGTATGCATGCTCTGGCTTTACGTCTGCGCACGCCCGAGGAGCACGCTCGGGCAGGGGATTGAACCCCGCCCGCCGTTCGGTATTTTTGCTGGATTAGAACGGGATTTCGTCGTCCAGATCGCCGCCCTTCGGTGCATCCCAGGACGGGCCGCCGGATTGCCCGCCCGATTGGCCGCCGCGCGCGCCGCCGCCCATCGGGGCGCGGGCCGGGGCACGATCGCGGTTGTAACCACCGCCGCCACCGCTTCCCGAGCCTTCGCCGCCGCCGTAGCCGCCGCTGTCATCGTCGCCGCCGCGGTTGTTGTCGAGCAACACGAGTTCGCCGCGGAAGTTCTTCAACACGACCTCGGTGGTATACTTCTCCGCGCCGGATTGATCGGTCCATTTGCGGGTCTCCAGCGCGCCTTCGAGGTACACTTTGCGGCCCTTGCGCAGGAAGCGTTCCGCTACATCCGCCAAACGCTCGTTGAAGATCACCACCCGGTGCCACTCGGTGCGTTCTTTTCGCTCGCCGGAAGCGCGGTCGCTCCAGGATTCGCTGGTCGCCACCGTCAGGTTGACGATCTTGCTGCCCGATTGGGTGTTGCGCACCTCGGGGTCTTTGCCCAGGTTGCCCACCAGGATCACCTTATTCACGCTACCGGCCATCGGTTCGAGTCCTTATTCTTGAAACCGCGTTCTTACCCCATCTTCGTTAAAAATGGGTTAACAGCTTCCCACCGCACCCTGGAAATGTCATACGGGACGGGAACATTAATCGAACATAATCGCTCGCCCAAAAGGGGACAAGCACTTTCATGGCCGGCTTCATCACCGTGCGCGGCGCGCGCGAGCACAATCTGAAGAATGTCGATGTCGCCATTCCGCGCGACCGGCTGACTGTGATTACAGGCCTGTCCGGGTCCGGCAAGTCGTCCCTGGCGTTCGACACCATCTACGCCGAGGGCCAACGCCGCTACGTCGAATCGCTGTCTGCTTATGCGCGGCAATTCCTGGAACTGATGGGCAAACCCGATGTCGATGCCATCGAAGGCCTGTCGCCGGCCATCTCCATCGAGCAGAAAACGACATCGAAAAACCCCCGCTCCACCGTCGGCACGGTGACCGAAATCCACGATTATATGCGTCTGCTTTGGGCGCGCGTGGGCGTGCCGTATTCGCCCGCGACAGGGCTGCCGATCGAGGCGCAAACCGTATCGCAAATGGTGGACCGGGTCATGGCGATGGCGGACGGCACCCGCCTGCTGCTGCTCGCCCCCGTCGTGCGCGACCGTAAGGGCGAATACCGCAAGGAACTGGCCGAATTGCAGCGTCGCGGCTTCACGCGCGCCAAGGTGGACGGCACGCTGTACGAGATCGGGGATGTACCGGCGCTCAATCGTAAGATCAAACACGAGATCGAGGCGGTGGTGGATCGCGTTGTGGTGCGCGAGGGGATTGCCCCGCGTCTGGCCGATAGTTTCGAAACCGCCTTGGCGATGGCCGACGGCGTAGTTTACGCCGAACACCCGGACGGCACGAACCGGACGGTGTTTTCCTCGCGGTTTGCTTGCCCGGTGTCCGGTTTCACCATCGAGGAAATCGAGCCCCGGCTGTTCAGCTTCAACTCTCCGCACGGGGCGTGCCCGGCCTGCGACGGACTTGGGCGCGAAATGTTTTTCGATCCGCAGATGGTCGTGCCCGACGAGCGGCTCGGCTTGGCCGAAGGCGCAGTCGCGCCCTGGACAGGCGCGCAAAGCCCGTACTACGACCAAACGCTGCAAAGTCTGGCGAAACATTTCAAGGTCACTACGAAAACGCCTTGGTCCGATCTGCCGGACGCCGTGCGCGATGGGGTTTTGTTCGGCACCGGTAGCGACCCCGTAGCGTTTACCTACAAAGACGGCGTGCGCGCCTACACGGTAACGAAACCGTTCGAGGGCGTGCTGAAAAATTTGCAACGTCGCTTGCAGGAAACCGACAGCGCCTGGGTGCGTGAGGAAATGTCTCGCTATCAGGCCGAAAAACCCTGTGCTGCCTGTGCCGGTGCTCGGTTGAAACCCGAGGCGCTATCCGTCCGAGTTGCCGGCAAGAGCATTGCCGAAGCGTCCGAACTCTCGATCCGCAGTGCTCTCGGTTGGTTTCAGGAGGTACTGCCCACCCTGACGCCGCAACGTGCGGAAATCGCCGGTCGTATCCTACGGGAAATTGTGGACCGCCTGCGATTCCTGGTCGATGTCGGGTTGGATTATCTGACTTTGGCGCGTGGATCGGCGACGCTATCCGGTGGGGAATCGCAACGTATACGGCTGGCCAGTCAAATCGGTTCCGGCCTGACCGGCGTGTTGTACGTGCTGGACGAACCGTCGATCGGGCTGCACCAGCGCGACAACGAACGCCTGTTGGTCACGTTGCGACGGTTGCGCGATATCGGCAATACCGTTTTGGTAGTGGAACACGACGAGGATGCGATCCGAGCGGCCGATCATTTGATCGATATGGGTCCGGCGGCGGGGGTAAACGGTGGGTTCGTGGTGGCCGAGGGCACCCCGCCCGAAGTCGCGGCCAATCCCAAATCCCTCACGGGGGATTATTTATCGGGTCGGCGCCGGATCGAACTGCCGTTGCTGCGCCGTCCCGCCGGCAAGAAAAATCCGGCTTTGCGGGTGATCGGCGCGCGGGGCAACAACCTCAAGAACCTCGATGCCACCTTTCCGCTGGGCACGTTTACTTGCGTGACCGGCGTGTCCGGCGGCGGTAAATCCACCTTGGTGGTCGACACGCTCTATAAAGCCGTATCGCGCCGATTGATGGGATCGGGGGAGGTGCCGTCCGCTCACGAACGGATCGAGGGGCTGGAACAGCTCGACAAAATCATCGACATCGATCAATCCCCGATCGGTCGCACTCCGCGCTCCAACCCAGCGACCTATACCGATTTATTCGCGCCTATTCGCGACTGGTTCGCCGAACTGCCGGAATCGCGGGCGCGCGGCTACAAAGCCGGTCGTTTCAGCTTCAACGTCAAAGGCGGGCGCTGCGAGGCCTGCCAAGGCGACGGGCTGATTAAAATCGAAATGCATTTCCTGCCGGATGTCTACGTGAAGTGCGACACGTGCAAAGGTCGGCGGTACAACCGGGAAACGCTGGAAATTAAATTCCGGGATAAATCCATCGCCGAGGTGCTGGAAATGACGGTCGAGGAAGCTGTCCCCTATTTCAGCGCGCAAACCCGCATTCACGATCGGCTCAAAATCCTGCAACAGGTCGGCCTCGGCTATATTTCGCTCGGCCAACAGGCAACGACCCTGTCGGGCGGGGAGGCGCAGCGGATCAAATTGTCCAAGGAACTCGCCCGTCGGGCAACCGGACGTACGCTGTATATCCTCGACGAGCCCACCACCGGTTTGCATTTCGAGGACGTAAGAAAACTGCTGGAAGTGCTGCATGCCTTGGTCGATCAAGGCAACACTGTCGTGGTGATCGAGCACAATCTGGAAGTCATTAAGACCGCCGACTGGATTTTGGACCTCGGCCCCGAGGGCGGCGACGGCGGCGGCCGCATTGTCGCCGAAGGCACGCCCGAGGACATCGCTGCCGCTCCCGAATCGCACACAGGTCGGTTTCTGGCGCCTTTATTGGGCGAGCCGGCGGCGAAGAAGGCCAAACGCCGCGCCTGAGGCCTGTTCAGGCGCGCGCGATCAGCGACCACGCGGCGGGCCGAGCGGCAGGGATGCGTGCACCGGGTGCAGCATAGCGGCCGGCGGCTTCGGTGCGGGGCAGGGCGCTCGCCACGATCTCGGTGACCCGGCTTTGCACGGTCAGAGCGTGCTTCAGCAAGCGGCGGTTTTCCGCAGATAGGTCGCGCAATCGGCGCAGCGCGACCTCCATCGCCGGGCGCAGATCGGGGCGCAGCACGATGGCTTCGGTCTCGGTCAATACGGTCAAAGCGCGGCGTTTTTCCGGAAGTAGCGCGATGGCGCCGGACAGATCCAGAGCGTCCAATGCTGCGTTTTCACGGGCCAGCGTGTTCGCGAGGTCGGTGACGGTGTCGATCAATCGGGTGCTCATGGTGTGGCTCTCCTTGGTCCGGCGTCTTTGGTTTCCTGCATGCGCAGCATCGCCGCCGCGATCGGCGCGGCGAGGCCGAAACCGCCGTGCGCGGCGATATGCTTGCCGAATTCGGCGACGAGCATCGGCTTCCAGGCTTCCTCCCCCGCACCGCCGCCGAATTTGCCGTGCGCGGTATCGACGGTATCGAACATCGGTGCCAGCAACTGGCCGATCGCCATCGCCTCGAAATCGCGCGCGGCTTTCTGGATTGCCGTGCGGTCGGGGGGGGCTTGAGACAGGGATTTTCTTCCACCAGCGGCTTCCTTCAATGGAAGGGCGAGTTTCGGCGCGATGGTCGTGTCGCCCATTACCTGATCTCCAAATCGGCATGCAGCGCGCCCTCGGCCTTGATGGCCTGGAGGATGCTGATCAGGTCGCGCGGACCGACGCCCAGGGTGTTCAGGCTGGCGACCAGATCGCGTAGAGTCGCGCCGGATTCGAGGATGCCGAGTTTGCGGTCGTGCTGGTCGTCGATTTGTATTTGGGTGCGATCGACCACGGCGGTGGTGCCGCCGGAGCGAAAGCCGGGCTGGCTCACCTGCGGGGTTTCGGTCACCCGGATCGTTAGGTTGCCCTGCGCGATAGCGACGGTGCTGATGCGCACGTTGGCGCCCATGACGATCGTGCCGCTGGCCTCGTCGATCACGACCCTGGCTTCGTTGTCCGGTACGACCGGCAGATTCTCGATGGCGGCAAGCACGTCGATCGGGTCGCGCCCGTCCAGTGCTAGGCTGACCGTGCGTGGGTCGGTGGCTCTGCTAATGGGGCCGACCGTGGCATTGATCGCCGTGGCGATACGCCGAGCGGTCGTCAGGTCGGGATTGCGAAGGCCCAGGCGAAGGGCTTTACCTTTATCGAGCTTGAACGCGACCTCTTTTTCCACTGTTGCGCCGTTGGCGATGCGGGCGGATGTCGGAACGCCTCGGGTCACCGAACTTGCGGCGCCCCTGGCGGCGATGGCGCCGGACGACAGCGGCCCTTGGGCGACGGCATAGACCTCTCCGTCCGCCGCCAGCAGGGGGGTGACCAGTAGGATACCGCCGGTCAGGTTGGACGCATCGCCGAGGGCGGAGATCGCGACGTCGATCCGGCTGCCGCTGCGGGCGAAGGCAGGCAAATGCGCGGTCACCATGACCGCCGCGACGTTTTTGGTAGAAAGGCTGGTGACTTGATCGCGGGTATTGACGCCCAGCCGTTCCAGCATGCCGATCAGGGATTCGCGGGTGAAGACGTTGTTGTTCAGCTTATCTCCGGTGCCGTTCAGGCCAACCACCAAGCCGTAGCCGATCAACTGGTTTTCCCGCACGCCCTCGACGGTCGTGATATCTTTGATCCGCACCTGGGCGATTGCCGGCGGGATCGAAGCACCGAACCAAGCGAGCAGGCCGAGAAAGATTGGGATCGGGCGCAGGATCGTGCCTTTCGTTAACGGTTTCTTAAGGATTTGGGTGCATCCTCCCCTTGGGTAGGGCAATCGCCGTGCCATTGTGTCGAGCACGGAAATCCCAGGATTTCGCCGTCCGGCAACCGGCAAAATATGCCGGATACAGCAAAGGGGCCGCGTCGATGGCGGGTATCGAAGGGGTCGGCTCGGTTCGGCCGACAACGGCTAGAATGACAAGCGGGGCACGCGGACCGTCCGGCTTCGCGGTGCGAGAAAGCGAGAGTCGGGTCGGTTGGATCGCGGCACCGGCGGCCTTGGGGGGGCTTCTAGGCCTTCAGGAAACAATCGACGATCGGGATGGCGATGCCCCGGCGCGGCAACAGGCCGATACCCTGTTGACCGAACTCGCCGCGTTGCAACGCACGCTTTTGGGCGGAGGCGACCCCTCGACGGTGCTGGATCGGCTGGACGGTACGCTTAGCGCGATCCCGTCAGGCGGTTCTCCGGCGCTGCTGGCGCTCCTTGGCGCGGTGCGGACGCGCGCGCGGGTGGAGCTGGCGCGGCGCGCCGGGGGCGAAAACCGATAATCGTTTTGTTGCAGTCGCTCGATCGTGCGACGTGCGCACTTGGCCTCGATGTAACACGCCGCTATAAGCCCGCCCGTTCGCGACCTGGACTGGCCGGGAAGTCCTGCTACCGCCTGTTGGGCCGTGGATGGGCCGTGGATGGAATGTGACGATCGGGATATGCAAGCATGATGTTAAGCCTGCCCCCAGACTATCGCCCCCTGGAGACCGAGGCGTTTATGAACCCGAACCAGGTGGAGTATTTTCGGCAAAAACTCCTCCGTTGGCGTATGGATTTGATCCGCGAAGCCGATGGAACCTTGGCGAGCCTATCGGAAGGCGGCATCCACGAAGCCGATATCACCGATCGCGCGAGCGTGGAGACCGATCGCGCGCTGGAACTGCGGACCAGGGATCGGGCGCGGAAGCTTGTGTCCAAAATCGATCAGGCATTGGGACGGATCGAGGACGGCAGCTATGGCTGGTGCGAGGAAACCGGCGAACCCATCGGCCTGCGCCGCTTGGAAGCCCGGCCGATCGCGACGATGTCGATCGAAGCGCAAGAACGGCACGAGCGTAAAGAGCGCGTGCACCGCGACGATTAGCGCTCCCGGCGGATGAGTAGCCAAACAATTGCGGCTGCCTGCGCGGCGGCGGTCATGCCCATGGCCCAGCTGTAGCCTATAGCGCTCCAACCGCCGGAGGCCGTGCGTGGCCATATATCTAGGACCCAGCCGATAGCGTTCTGTAGGAAGAACACCACCAGTAGCATGCTGAGATTGATCAGCGTGCCGACCCTGCCCGCGATCTCCGACGGGAAGCGATGCGCCAGCGCCGCATAGGCGGCTGGGCCGGACGCGCTGACGAAGGCGAACATGAACCACCAGAACCCGATGGCATAGGCGTTGGGTAGCGGATTCAGGATAAGCGCGATCTGCGTCAGTAGAAGGCCCGCCATGCCAATGCCGGGAACGGTCATCGCGTCGTAGCCTCGGCGGGTGAGGAACGATGCTGCTTGGCCGGTGCAAAGGCTGCCGACCATCATGCCCAGCGCGAAACACATAAGCAAAGTTGCGCGGACGGTGCCCTCGTAACCGCCGACATCGCGCAACCACGGGCCGGCCCATAGCCCGCCATAGGTGAAATTCAGCCCCGACAGCAGGGTGATCGCGGGTGCGATGGCGATGAAAGCAGGGTGGCGGGCGATGCGGCCGTACTCGACGATCTCGGCCCGTAAGCTGCGTTTAGGCGCAATGGAGGCGGGACGCTCCGGCACGCTGACGTAAATCCAGCCGGATACCAACACGCCCAGCCCGGCCATCGCCCAGAACAGGCCGCGCCACCCAACGTAAGGCAGCAATTGCTGTGCTGGCAGAGTGGCCATCATGCCGCCGAACGACGCGACGAACACGCCCAGACCGGTCCGGCCGGCGACCCGGTCGCGCGCGAGCCATTGGGTGTGGACGGTCAGCATGGCGATCATGCCGACGGCCACGCCCAGACCGGTCACGAAGCGCCCCACCGCGAGCCCGAGTGCGCTGGACGAGAGCGCGCATAGCGCGAACCCTGTGGCCGCGATCGTCACCAGCGTCGTCTGCACCCGCCGCACCCCGAACAGATCCATCCCCAATCCGGCCGGCAACTGCGCCAAGGCGTACGATGCGAAGAACGTCGCCGCCAACAGCCCTAGCTCGGTCGCCGACAACCCGAACTCCAGCGCCAAAGCCGGCCCGATCGTGGCCATAAGTGCTCGGGATGCCTGGTTGAGAACATTCACGCCCGCCAACGGCAGGGTGAGGCGGAGGAACGTGGCGGGGGAGGGCATGCAT
>JBAXFK010000053.1:0-21196 GCA_037139955.1 Rhodospirillales bacterium | reverse complement strand
CGTTCGGTGAAGGCGTTCGTCAAGCACCCTCGAGTGCGGCGGCGATGCCGGCGCGGCGCCGCCATGTGCGAAACCATACCCCCAGGCACAATGTCGCACCCACTAATACAGGGATTTGAAGACCCACGACCTCCGATGCCGCGCCATAAACCAACGCACCCATCGCCGGCGCTGCGCGTGTAATCATGCCCCACAAGCTCAGAACGCGGCCCACCATGTGGGGTGAGCAGGAGCTTTGCAGCAGGGTCTGAATGGAAATGCCGTGCATCGTCGTGGCCATGCCCATCGCGGCGATACAGACGACGCCGACTGGGAAATAGCGGGTGGCGGCGAAGCAGGCGGTGGCGAAGGCCAACCCCAAGCCGCACAGCAGCGCCACCTGGGTCAGGCCCTGCAACCGGCCGCGAATCGCGACATAGGACCCGCCGATCAGCGCGGCGCAGCCCATGGCACTTGCCATTGTCGCCAAACCTTCGGCGCCGCGACCGAACAGGTCTTCCACATACGGCGGCAGCATTTCCGGCACCGAGCGCAGGAACATGCCCATGGTGGCGGCAAAGAGCATGATAGGCCCAATGCCTTTGTGGCGGGTGACATAGCGCACACCCTCGACCGCGTCGTGCAACACGCTACCGGTGGATCGCTGCGAGCGCCGGATCGCGGGGTCGAGGTCCAGCATCAACATCGTGAAGCTGGCATAAAGGAAGGCGAGACAGTTGACCGCGATCGACGGGACCACACCCCAAACGGCAATCATCGGGCCGGAAATCGCGGGGCCGATAAAGCGAGCGAGGTTGTAGGTCAGGGAGTTCAGCGCCACCGCGCCGGGTAAGAATTGCCGGGGCACCAAGCCGGGAATGATGCACTGGCGCGCGGGCTGGGCGAACGTCTCTGCGGCGCCGTTGCAGAAGGTCAACACAGCCATGAATTCGATCCGGATGGTGCCGGTCAGCACCAGGATCACCAGAATCGCCGCCTGGCTCGCCGCCACGAACTGCGACGCCATCGTCAGATAGACCCGGTCCATCCGGTCCGCCACCGCCCCGGCGATGGGGGAAATCACGACCGACGGCACCAAGTTGCAGAACGCGATTACCGCGACCCACATCACGGAGTGGGTTAATTGCCACGCCAGCCAGTCCGTCGCGATGCGCTGGACCCACGATCCAGTCCAGCACACGACACTGCCCGAATAGAAGATCCGAGCATTCCGCTGAGCGAAAACGCCCTTAACCGCGGAAAGACTGGCCACGCGCCGGTCAGCGGTCCACGGTACCGCTGCGGCGCACGCAATCGCGGATATCGTTATCGCGGGCGAAGATTTGGCCCAAGCCCTTGCCGTCGGCGCTCGTGGTATAATTCGCCGACCGGGGCGAGTTCACGCTCGACATCGGCGCAAAGATATCCGCCCGATGTTGGGTGTCGTACTGGCGATCGACCGCCTGCCGGCAGCCTTCTTCCAACCGCGAGTCGCCCACCGCCGCGCCGCCGCCACCGGTTGGCGCGCAGTTCGCGAGGGCGAGGCAAGTGAAGAGAATCGCGGCGGTTCGGTTCATCAATCGGGCTCCCAGTGGGGCTGTAGGTTTCGGTGCTTCCAAAGCGAAGCCGGCCACATAACGGGACAGGCGCGCCCGAAAGCCGGTTTCGTCGAAGCGGGCATCCCGGGTCAACGGGATGGTCGCGGCGGTGCGCAGCAGCGCGGGATGCAAATCGGCGCCGCCGCGATCGATCGTGAACAAGGGCCTCGCCCAGCGGGCATGCGCCAACAGTTCGATCAATGCGAGCAAGCGGAGGCAGAGCGATAGGCCGTGGCTGGTGTTGAGGCTCACCGCGCTATCGATCGCGGCAACCCAGCATGCTGCGTCGGGATCGGCCAGCGCGAGGTCCGTATGCGTGCCGTCCGGCCGATTGAATCGGAACCCCCTGATGACACCCCAACGGTCGCCGAGTGCGGCGCGGCGGGCGGTGTGCCAAGCGAGTTCGAGATCGCGTTTGCCCACCGGGGGCAATGCCTCGGGTGGGACGGCGACCAGATATGTGACCGATCCGTCGGGACTGGTTCCGACACGGATCGATGGGTTGGGTTCCATCGGTCGGAAGATGGACCCGGCGGGCGCCGGGCGCCAGAGCGTTTACGCGGTGTCCGCGTCGAATGCCGCTTCCCGCCGCCGAAAACGCTTGGCACAGTGACCGAGGCATCGCCGTCCCCAGCGCAGCACCCAAAGGAAAACCGATGAGCCATCCGTCCGCCGGACACGATTATTTTCGTTTCCATCGCCAACACGCCCACGCCGATGCCACTTTCGGCAACGATTGGTTCGCCCTCAAGGCCGAATCCTTCGCTCGATTTTTCGGAACGCCGCTGTTCCTGGGCGCACAAACGCTGATTGTTGCGATATGGATCGGCCTCAATACGATCGGCTGGACCAGATTCGACGAATACCCGTTCATCCTGCTGAATTTAGCGTTCAGCTTGCAGGCCGCTTACGCCGCACCGCTGATTCTACTGGCACAAACCCGCCAATCGAAACGCGACAGCGCCCATACCGAGGCCGATGCCCAGCATCGCGAAGCCTTAGCGACGGCAGCCGCCGAGCGGCAGGAACAAGCGGCGCAAACTTCGGCCCAATTGCTGGAATTGCTCCGGCAAAATACCCAATTGACCGAGATAACGAAGACATTGACGGAACGGGTCGAAACATTGACGAGGGAAATGCACGATCGGGTCGTGCGGCCAGCGAACTAGTTCCGCGACGGTCGGCCTATACCGACCGCCGCAGGCTTAGCGGTTTAGCCGGCGTTCGATTTGTCCAGAACCGGCTGGAACGCCGCTGTGGCCTTTTTCAACTCCGTTGCCACATCGGCGCCGCCAACGATGTTGGTCAGACCGGTGCCGATGGTGTCGCGGAATTCTGTAACCGGCACGATCACCGGCAGGCCGGAGCGGGCGATCTTCAAGCTGACGCCTGTCGTGTCGAACCACTCCTTCGGGAAGGCGCTGTTCTTGACGATGTCTTCCCGGCCGTAGCACGACAGACGCGCGGGTGTGCCGAAGCCGCCGCGGAGTTGCTCGTTCATCATGCCTTTGCTGGTAACCCATTGCAGGAACAGCCAGGCCGCCTTCTTGTTCTTGGCGGTGGTGGGGATGCCCATGCCGTCGATGAAGGTGGCGCAGTTATGTGCCTTGGGGCCAGCGGGAACCGGCGCGAACCCGACCTTTTCGACAATGCGGGATTTGGTCTTGTCCAACAGCGGCGCCGAGAAACCGATGCCGTCCCACCACATGGCGGCGCGGCCCTGCATGAAGGTCGTCTGGCATTCGTTCCAGTTGAAGCCGATATTGCCCGGCGGGCCGCAATCGCGCATCAACTTTTGGTAGAAATTACCGGCCTCGATCGCGGCGGGGCTGTCGGTCAGCAGAGTCTTACCATCGGCGGTCACGGTTTCCTGGTCGAAGCCCAGCAGGATGCTATCGTACAGCACCACGTTGGCGTTCTTCAGGCCGCGACCGACGAAGCCATAGACTTGCTTGGCCGGGTCGGTCAGCGCCTTGGCCATCGTGTAAAGCTCGTCGAAGGTCTTCGGCGGTTCCTTGAAGCCTTTCTCGGCCAGCAGTTCCTTGTTGTAGAATAGAATGAACAAATCCTGATTCAGCGGCAGCACATTGATCTTGCCATCCTGCCCGGTAGCGACCTTCATCGACGGCGCGCTGAAATCGCCCAGATCGAAATCGGGATTGGTCAGGGATTTATCCGCGATGAAGGGGCGCAGATCCTCCATCCATTTGGCAGATTCCACCAGCCGCTTTTGCACGTGCATGCCGACGTTCACGACATCGAAGCTGGGATGCCCCGTCGCCATCTCCATCGCCACTTTCGGCCGCTGCTGCTGCTCGGGGATCTGTTCGAAGCCCGGCTTGATGCCGGTCAGTTCCTCGAACTCCTTCAAATGCTGGCGCGCGAGGTCGCCGCGGGGGCCGAGTTGGTAATTGATCTCGACTGTTTGGCCTTTCAACTGCTTCCAGTCGAAGGCTGATTGGGCATTAGCCTTCGCGACGATCGCCGGAGCGGCGAGCGCGGCGGTGGAGGCCAGGACCTGGCGGCGGCTTAGCATGCGTTTTCTCCCGAGAGTGGATAGTGCGAAGGGTATAATCAGCCGCCCTTAACCCCGCCAGCGGTCAAGCCGGCAACGATTTCTTTCTGCATCAGCAGGGTCAGCAACAGGACGGGTGCAGTCACGATCAACGCGGCGGCGGCGAGCGGCCCCCAACTGATCTGCTCGAACGTCAGCACGTTGTAGACCGCGACTGGCAAGGTGCGGGTAGAACGGCCGGCAAGGACAACGCCGAAAATAAAATTATTCCAAGAGAAAATGAACGCCAGGATCGTCGCAACCGTGATGCCTGGGCGAGCCAGCGGCATCGCCACATACAGGAACGCCTGCCAGATATTGGCGCCGTCCACGAGGGCCGCTTCCTCTAGCTCCCCAGGCAGACCCTCGAAGAAGCCGATCATGACCCAGACGACGATGGGCACCGTAATGACCAGATGGGTTATAATCAGCGGGGTTAGCGTGCCGATCAGGCCAAGCCACTGGAACAGCAAAAACAGCGGAATGAGATAGGACAGGCCGGGGGTGACGCGGGCGATCAAGATCAATGCGGCGGCGCGCGTGGCCTTAGATTTGGCGATGCCGTAAGCGGCGGGCACGCCCAGCAGCAGCGCCAGACCGGTGGCAGAGAACGACACGATAATGGTGTTAATCGTGTAGGTAAGAAAATCGTTCTTCTCGAACACATCCACGAAATTGGCCAAAGTCGGCGGATTCGGAATGAAAACCGGCGGCCACGCGGTGTTATCCAGCTCGTTCTTCAGGGACAGGGAAATCATCCATAGGAAGAAAAGCACCGCCGGGGATACCAGGATGGAGACCGACAAATAGAGGCCGACGCGCCCCAGAAAACCGCTTTTCATCGAAGGTCCTCCCGCTGACGCAGGCGTAACAACAGCAGGCTGACCAGCAGGATCAGCACGAAAAACACCACGACCATCGCCGATCCGTAGCCCAGGTCGTAATAGGCGAAGGCGGTCTGGTAGAGCAGGATATTGATCGTCTCGCTGGCGGAGCCTGGGCCACCCAAGGTGATCACGTAAATCGTGTCGAAGGTTTTCAGCGCATCGATGATGCGGATGACAGCGGCGACCATGATGAACGGCATCACCAGCGGCAGCGTGATGTGGCGGAACATCTGCCATGTGCTAGCGCCGTCCAGAATCGCGGCCTCGTAAGGATCTTGCGGCAAGGACGCGATTCCGCCGAGTACGATCAGCATCACCAGCGGCGTCCACTGCCACGTCTCGACCATCACCAGCGTCGGGATCACCGTGTGCGCATCGTAGACCCAGGTGGAGGGCGGCAGACCGACACTGGTCAGGATGTAGTTCAATACGCCCAGTTGCGGATGGAACATCATGGTCCACACCAAGGAGATCGCGACGGGAGTCGCCATCATCGGTAACACGAACAAGGTCCGAGCGAGGCCCCTGCCCTTGAAGTTGTTGGAAAAGCAGACGGCGGCCCAAACCCCCAGCACTAGCGGCGCGATCACCGAGGCAGCAGTGAAATACAGCGTGCGCCAAACGCCGCTTAGGAATCGCTCGTCGTGGAGCATCTTCGCGTAATTGGCCATGCCCACGAATGGGGTGTCCCCGGTCACCTTCCAGTCGTGCACGGACATGAACAGGGTGAAGATCCAAGGAAACAGGATCACCAGCAACACCACCAACGCCGCCGGCACGGCGAACAGCCAGTAGCGGCGCCCGTAGGCTCGGGGGCCGGATGCAATCGTAGCGGCGGTCGTAGCACTCATGGTTCGGCCCGTTGGTTTGCGGGCCTTACTGAGCGGGTGGGCCTATGGGGTCAAGGCCCGGCGGGCGTCGTCGCGTTCGCGGGGAACAACGACGATATACTCGACGCGCTCGATTTCACCGCGAGAGTAGGCCACAGCATCCGCCAGGTATCGCTCCGCGTAAAGCATTATACGACGAATTAGCCTTCGTGCCGGAAGGCGTCGGCGATGCGGCGCACGCAACCCTGGGCATCCACCAGCAGCACATCGAAGCGCACGCCGGCCGGCCCCCAGTCCGGGTGCTCGATCAGCACAATGTCGCAGGCCGCGATCAACCGCGCCTGCTGACGGGACGTGAGGGCCATGGAGGCTTGCAGATGGGTAGGGCGAGATTTGACTTCGACGATTGCCAGCAAGCCCTCCTTGTCGGCGACGATGTCGATTTCGCCGGCCTTGGTGCGCAGGCGTTGGGCAAGGATTGTCCAGCCGTTGCCTTCCAGGGCGGCGCGGGCAGCGGCCTCGGCGCCCATACCCGTGGCATGGGCGATTTGACCTCGGGCGCGGCGGGTTCTGTCTGCCATCGGCGGAGGATGGCAGGGATCGGTTAAGGAAAGGTTAACGGGGTCGCATTTGTGCAATGCTCTAAAATCTCGCGGTTTCCTGCCGATGACGTGCGTGCTAAGGGACCGGCCTTGCATCGCAGCCCGACAGGATTCCATGACCGATCTCAAGCGCTTCTTCTCTGCCCCGCTGGCGGAGACCGACCCCGAACTGGCCGCCGCAATCGGCGCGGAGCTGCACCGCCAGCAGGACGGGATCGAGTTGATCGCGTCGGAAAACGTGGTTTCAGCCGCTGTGCTGGAAGCTCAAGGCTCTGTCCTGACCAACAAATATGCAGAAGGCTACCCCGGTCGCCGCTACTATGGCGGCTGCGTCTATGTCGACGTCGCCGAAAATCTGGCTATCGCCCGCGCTCGTGAATTATTCGGCTGCGAATTCGCCAATGTGCAGCCGCATTCCGGCGCGCAGGCGAACCAAGCCGTGTTCCTCGCGCTGTGCAAAGCGGGCGACACGGTGCTGGGCATGAGCCTCGCGGCCGGCGGCCATCTGACCCACGGCGCGGCGCCGAACCTGTCTGGAAAATGGTTCGACGCGGTGCAGTACGGCGTGCGCAAAGAAGACGGACTGCTGGACTACGAAGAACTCGAACGCCTCGCCCGCGAGCGGAAGCCGAAGCTTATCATCGCCGGCGGATCGGCCTACCCGCGCTTCATCGATTTCCCGCGCATTCGCAAAGTCGCGGACGAGGTCGGGGCCTATTTCATGGTCGATATGGCGCATTTCGCCGGGCTGGTGGCGGCGGGTCTGTTCCCCTCCCCGCTCCCGCATGCGCATGTTGTCACCACCACCACCCACAAGACCTTGCGCGGGCCGCGCGGCGGCATGATTCTGTCGAACGATCCAGAGTTGGGTAAGAAAATCAACTCCGCCGTGTTTCCCGGCCTGCAAGGCGGGCCGCTGATGCATGTCATCGCCGGCAAGGCCGCCGCGTTCGGAGAAGCGCTTCGCCCCGAGTTCAAAATCTACCAAAAGGCGGTGCAGGACAACGCCCGCGTGCTGGCCGAAACGCTTAAAACCCAAGGCCTGGACATCGTGTCCGGCGGCACCGACTGCCATCTGATGTTGGTGGACCTGCGTCCCAAAAACGTCACCGGCAAAGCGGCCGAGGGCACCCTGGAACGCGCCCACATGACCGCCAACAAGAACGCCATCCCCTACGACCCCGAGAAGCCGACGATCACATCGGGCATCCGCCTCGGTTCCCCGGCTGCGACGTCGCGTGGGTTCGGTGAGGCTGAATTCCGCCAGATCGGCACGATGATCAACGAAGTGTTGGAAGGCCTCGGCCGGTCCAACGATGGGTCCAACACCGCAGTGGAGCTTGCGATCGGCGCGCAGGTCAAAGAACTATGCGCCCGCTTCCCCATGTATCCCGGCCGGTAATCTGCCATGCGCTGCCCGTTTTGCGGTTCCGAAGACACCCAGGTGAAGGACAGCCGTCCCACCGAGGACAACGGCGCCATCCGCCGCCGCCGCTTCTGCGCCAATTGCGGGCAACGCTTCACCACGGTCGAGCGGGTGCAGTTGCGCGAACTTACGGTGGTGAAAACCGATGGCCGCCGGGTGCCGTTCGATCGCGACAAGTTGGCGCGGTCGATCCGCATTTCGTTGCGCAAGCGCCCGATCCAGGAAGAACGGATCGAGCGAATCGTCAACTCGATCGTGCGCCAACTCGAAGCGTCGGGGGACAGCGATGTGCCAAGCAAACAGATCGGGGAACTGGTGATGGATACGCTGAAGGAATTGGACAAAGTCGCGTATGTCCGCTTCGCCAGCGTCTACCGGAACTTCCGGGAAGCCAAAGATTTCGAAGATTTTGTCGGCACGCTGGCCGACGGATCGGAACCTCTTTGATTTAAGACGTCGATCGGTCTTACGCATAGCGGGTCCGTGGGCTGTTGCACTATCTTGGATGGCAATTTCTGCCCGCGCGTGGCATGAAAGCACTCCTGCTTCGACGAAGCTGCCGTGGCTGACGTGGGCGGGAATTTCCGACACCTGAAAGACTGATCGATGACCCCCAAGTTCCTCCGCGAGGAGGCATCGCGTTTTCGCGGAATGGCCGAAGAGCAGACCCGCGAAGCATCCAAGCTCCGCCTACTCGGCATGGCCGCAGACTATGAGGCTCGGGCCACCGCCGCCGACGGGCTGGTCGTCGCAGCGCCCGCGACGGTGGAGCCGGAAGTCGATGCGGCAGAGACCGAAGCACCGATTGCTGTCGCCCCGGCCGCGACGACACCGGCCATACGAAGGGGCGTCGGACGGCCACGGCTGAGACTAGGGACATAAGGAATCGATCGTAAGACCGGCCGCTGCTTGCCTTCGACAGCAGCGACCGGCGTGGCGATGTCGTCGCATCGATAGTCGTTACTATTTCAATCTATAAATAATCGCGATCGTCCAAGTCGCAATTATTGTTCGAACCGGTATCGGGAATATCGGTCGGGACGAGGCCGTACACCACTATACAATACCCCTCTGTCTCTCCGACACTCCGCGCACTGCCGCGCCAGCCAGGAGCTTCGCCGATGACCGACCTCCACACCCTCACTGCGACCGGAGCCGCCCGCCTGATCCAGTCCGGCAGGCTCGATCCCATCGATCTGACCGAAGCGTGCCTCGCCCGAATCGCCGAGCGGGAACCGGAGGTGCGGGCGTTCCATTATTTCGATGCGGACCAGGCGCGACGACAGGCCGCCAATGCCGGCCCCGGCCCGCTGCGCGGTATCCCGGTCGGCATCAAGGATGTGCTCGACACCGCCGACATGCCCAGCGGCTACGGCTCCCCGATTTGGGAGGGCTGGCAGCCGAGGGCCGACTCCGCCCCAGTCGCCTGGGCGAAAAAGGCCGGCGCCGTGGTCATCGGCAAGACCGTCACCACCGAATTCGCAACGCGCAAGCCCGGCCCTACCGCCAATCCAGCAGGCTTGGGACACACACCCGGCGGTTCCTCGTCCGGCTCGGCGGCGGGCGTGGCGGATGGGTTCTTCCCCATAGCCTACGGCACCCAGACCGCTGGCAGCATCATCCGCCCGGCCGCCTATTGCGGCGTCGTGGGCTATAAGCCCAGCTACAATACGATCGATCGGATGGGCATGAAGGTGATGTCGGCCTCGCTGGACACCGTCGGCGTCATGGCACGGTCGGTGGCCGATTGCGCACTATTCGCCGCCGCAGTGTCCACACGCGACCTGGGCGCTCCCGACACCAAGCCGGATCGCGCCCCGCGTGTCGGCATTTGCATGGGACCCACGGCCGCCGCTGCGCTGCCGGAAACCGAAGCCCTCCGCGTCCGCGTCACCAATGCCCTCAACCGCGCCGGCGCTCGGGTGACCGATCGGGAATTGCCGGATGACTACGCCAACCTAATCGACGCCCACCCCATTGTGATGAACCACGAAAGCGCCCGCGCCCTCGGCTGGGAACTCGAACATGCGCGCGACCGAATCAGTCCCGGTCTGCTCGAACGCCTCCAATTCGGGCTGTCGCGGACGGCCGAGCAGGTGGCAGAGGCTTACGCGGTGTTCGAGCGCACGCAGCAGGCGTTCCCCGATGCGATGGACGGGCTGGACGTGCTCATCACGCCCTCCGCCCCTGGGGAGGCGCCGGCCGGCCTGGAATGGACCGGCGATCCGTCGTTCAACTTCGTCTGGACATCGTTGCATGTGCCTTGCGTGACGGTGCCGGCCGGGTTGGGGCCGAACGGCATGCCGCTGGGCATCCAGATCGTCGGACGGCGCGGCGACGACAAAGCGGTGCTGGCTTGGGCGCAATGGGTCGCAGCGGCGGTTGCCAATTGAGGCCAATCGTCTTCGCCGGCGACCCGCACCGCAATTTTACGCCGATTCTGCGTACTTGTCTGGACGTGCCGGCCGGCACGCTCATTCTGGTCGGCGACTGCGACTGCCCCACCCCGCTGCCATCGATACTGGCCCCGGCGATCGAACGGGGCTGGGATGTGCGCTGGATCCTCGGCAATCACGACACGGAAACCGAAGCCGCTTTCGACAACCTTGCTGCCTTGCCGGCAGGGAATCTGGGATTGCGGGTGACCGAGATCGAAGGCTTGCGCATCGCCGGGCTGCCGGGTGTGTTTCGGCCTCGGGTCTGGGACGCTATCGAGACGCCGCGTTTCCACACCCGCGCCGCGTTCCAAGCATCTCTGCGGCCGGAAGAGTTATGGCGCGGCGGCCTGCCGCTGTGGCATCGCGACACCATCTTCCCCGAGGATTTTGCGCAACTCGCCGCCGAACGTTTCGACGTGCTGGTGGCGCACGAAGCACCGACATCGCACGAACACGGATTCGCCGCGATCGACGCTTTAGCGCGGTCGGCAGGCGCTCGGCTGATCGTTCACGGGCACCATCACCGGTCGTACGAAGCGGTTTTGGACGGCGGCATCGCTGTCCGAGGGCTGGCGATAGCCGAACCCTGGGTTATGCCAGATCGATGGCGTGACGGGTAAGATCGACCAAAGCGCAATAGCGCAGCGCCGCTTCCTCGGTCGAGCGCATGACAACGCCTGGGGCGGCATTGTTTTCTAACGCTTCTTGCCAACGCGGCGCACAAAGACACCAGCGATCCCCCGGCTTCAGCCCCGCGAAACCGAGATCGGGTCGCGGCGTAGACAGATCGTTGCCGATGTCTTTGCTGAATTCCAGAAATACGGCGGTCAGGACAACGCAGACGGTGTGGCTACCCACGTCCTCGGGGCCGGTTTCACAGCAACCATTCCGAAAAAATCCTGTCAGCGGCGTGGTCGAGCACAATTCGAGCGGCCCACCCAACACGTTCTTCGGCGGACGGCGGCCCCGGCGAGGGGTGGAAGATTCATCGAACGGCATGTGGCACGATCCCGGCGGTGTCGATGCAGGCAGTATACGCATTTAGACGCAGCGCTAAAGGGCCGCGCCCAATCCAACCCGGCAACGCGAGCACAATGGGCGGACGTCGGTTAACTGGCGGCGGTCGGAAAGCTCAGTGCTACCTATCCCTCGAACTCTCCCGGTCGCAATAACCGCGCCAACCGGTCGAGCACGGCGTTGGCGATGCCCGATTCCGGGCCGGTCAGGAAACCGCGGACGACGTCCAAATACTCGTTGATGATTACGCGGGCGGGCGCGCCGCTGGAACCGCCGAGTTCGCCGCCCGACGCGCGTAATGCCGCGCGCAGCACGGGGTCGATGCGGGACAGCGGCCAGTCGGCCGGTAGGGCCTCGGACAGCATCGCATCGAGCGTGTCTTGCTGGCGCACCGCCCCCCGGACGATGGCAGCGAAAAGCGGCACTTCGGCGTCGGGGATGCGCCCGTCTTCGAAGCCGTCGGTGCCGGGCAGCGCACCCAAGCGATGACGCACGAACTGATCGATCGCCGTTTCGGCGGAGTCGCCGGCTTGCTCCATCTGAAACAATGCTTGAACGGCAGCAACGCGCGATGCGGTACGCGGGCGGGTCTTGGGCGCCTCGGTCATCGGGCCGCGCCGAAGCGGCGGGCGGCGTCGATTTGCAACAACGCAGCGGCGGCGGCTTCCGCGCCCTTGTTATGACCGTCTTGGCCGGACCGAGCCTCGGCTTGGGCCAAATTGTCGCAGGTGAGCAGGCCGGTTCCGGTACACAGGCCGAATTGCAGCGCCAGATTCATCATGCCGTCCATAGTGGCGGCGCAAATGAAGTCGTAATGGTCGGTTTCGCCGCGCACGATACAGCCCAACGCGACAAATCCGTCGAATTTCTCAGACCCGCGCAGCACCAAGCGGATGGCCTGCGGCAGTTCGTAGGCACCGGCGATGTCGAGGATTTCGTGAGTCGCCCCGGCCTCGGTCAGGATGCGCACCGCACCCACGGTCAACCCGTCGATCACAGCCTTGTAGTAGGGCGCCCGCACAATCAGCACACGTGGCGCCGGTCCCCGTACGGCGGGAGCGGAAGGAAGGGCGGCGTCTTGCGTGCTCATACCTTGGACTTCTCGTTAACGATATTCGGGATGGGGCGCTGCTCGACGATATTCAGGCCATAGCCTTCCAGACCCACGACGGTGCGACGGCGATTGGTCAGCAGGACCATGTCCTTGACCCCGAGGTCCAGCAAGATCTGCGCGCCGATGCCATAATCGCGCAGCGCCCGTTGCGGTTTTGGGGTCGAGCCGAGCAGACGCACGCGTTCCGCAAGGGCGGTTTTATGATGCTCTCGGATCAACACGACGATGCCCCGGCCGGCGTCGCCGATCATATGCATAGCGTTGTGAATTGCGATCCAATGCGGTGCGTTGGTCATATCGTCCAGCAGATCGACCGCGTGCATCCGCACCATCACGGGTTCGGGACCGGAGATATCGCCCTTCACCAGTACCAGATGTTCTTGGTATTCGACGGTGTTGGCATAGACCATCGCCTTCCACTCGCCGCCTGCCGGGTGCTGGTAGGCCCCCTCCTCCACCTTGCAGACGAGCCGTTCGGTGATCCTGCGATGCGCGATCAGATCGGCGATAGTGCCCAGTTTCAGATTATGCTTTTGGCCGAAAGTCACGAGGTCGGGCAGACGCGCCATGGTGCCGTCGTCGTTCATGATCTCGCAGATCACGGCGGCGGGGGACAGGCCGGCTTTGCGGGCGATATCGACGGATGCCTCGGTATGGCCGGCGCGCACCAATGTGCCGCCTTCGCGCGCCAACAGCGGGAAGACGTGACCGGGCGTGGTGATGTTGTCGCGGGTGCTGTCGGGATTGGTCGCCACGGCGATGGTATGCGCGCGATCGGCGGCGGAAATGCCGGTGGTCACGCCTTCGCGTGCCTCGATGGACACGGTGAACGCCGTTTGATGGCGCGTACCGTTCTGCTGGCTCATGAGCGGCAGGCCCAGCTTATCGACCCGCTGCTGGGTCAGCGCGAGGCAGATCAGACCGCGCGCGTATTTCGCCATGAAGTTGATCGCGTCGGGCGTGGCAAACTGGGCGGGGATGATCAGATCGCCTTCGTTCTCCCGGTCTTCGTCGTCGACCAAAATGAACATGCGGCCATTGCGCGCTTCCTCGATCAGTTCTTCCGCGCTGGCGAGGTAGTTGGACAGGTCGCGCCGCAGCGGTTCCTCCATGGGGACTAGGTTCTCCATTTCAGCGTGTCTCCGCGAGGCGGGCGACGTAGCGCGCCAGCATATCGATTTCGATGTTGACCGCATCGCCGGGCATTAAGGTGCCGAAGCGGGTGACGGATGCAGTGTGAGGAATGATGTTCACCCCGAAGGTATCGCCCTGGACGTCGTTCACCGTCAACGACGTGCCGTCGATGGCAATGCTGCCCTTGGCGGCAATGAACCGCGCAAGGTCCTTCGGCACTTGGAACCGCCAGCGGATGGAACCGTTTTCCGCTGTCTTGGATACGGCTTTTCCGACGCCGTCCACATGGCCCGATACAATATGCCCGCCCAGCTCGTCGCCGACCTTCAACGACCGTTCCAGGTTCACCTGGCTGCCGACCGCCCATGTACCAAGCGTGGTGCAGGCCAATGTCTCGGCCGAGGCGTCCACCGCGAAGCTGTCTGGCGTGAGTTCCACCGCCGTCAGGCAACAACCCGAACACGCGATGGAGGCACCGAGCGCGATGTCGGCCGTGTCGGACCAGGGCGCGGCGATGACCAGCCGCATGTCCTTCCCGTGCCCAAGCGGCTGAATGGCTCGGATGGTTCCGAGGCCGGTGATGATGCCGGTAAACATGTTAGCGCCTTGTATATTCGGTCAACAGATCGTCGCCGAGCGGGGTGACGTTGGTTCGTTTAAATCGGGGCATGAGGGCTAGGTTTTCAAGCCCGAAAGCTTGCACACCCGGCCAGCCGTCGCCCCCCATCGTCGCGGGAGCATGAAACCACGCGAGCCGGTCGACAAGATCGGCCCGAAGCAGGGCAGCCGCGATTTGCCCGCCGCCCTCGGTCATCAAGCGGGTGATGCCGGCATTTCCCAGCGCTTGCAATGCCGCCGCGATATCGATTCCGGCCGAAGCCGGCGGAATTTCCATAACTACGGCGCCGGCATTTTCGAAAGCAACGCGGCGGGCGCGGTCGGTGCCATGGCGGATCAGCATCCAAGTGGGCGTCCCGCGGGCCGTTTTTATCAGCCGCGCCGTGAGCGGGGTGCGCAAGTGGCTGTCCGCGACCACCCGGACGATCGGGCGTGTCTCGTAGCCGGGAATACGGCACGTGAGATCCGGATCGTCGGCGAGCACAGTGCCGACGCCAACCAGGATCGCGTCGTGCCGACCCCGAATGGCATGCGCCATACGGCGCGCCTCGGGTCCGGTGATCCACTGGCTTTCGCCGGTATGGGTGGCAATTTTGCCGTCCAGCGTGGTCGCCAGCTTCAACGTGACCAGCGGGCGACCGGTGGCGGTCTTCTGGAAAAAACCGGCAAGGGTCTCCCGCGCCTCATGTGCCAGCAACCCCACATCGGTTTGGATTCCAGCGGCGCGCAGCCGGGCGATGCCCTGGGACGCGACACGCTCATCCAGGTCGGTAGCCGCGACTACGACACGGGCAATGCCGGCATTGATCAGCGCATCGGTGCAAGGCGGGGTCTGGCCCCAGTGGCAGCAAGGCTCGAGCGTGACATAGGCGGTCGCACCATTCGCCTTATCCCCCGCCATTTGCAGCGCTTGTCTCTCGGCATGGGGGCGGCCGCCGGGTGCGGTGAAGCCTCGGCCGACAACGCGGTTGTTCTGGACAATGACGCAGCCGACCGAGGGATTGGGCCAAGTCGCGCCAAGGCCCCGCCGAGCAAGGGCGAGAGCGGCGCGCATATGAGGGTGGTCGTCGGTCGGATTGTGCATGGGAATGCCATGTTAGCGGAGGTGGGATTGGGGGGCAAAAGCACGCGGACATCCCGGCATGAATACCGTGGAACGCAACGAATATTCTGCCGATGTGCCAGATTGAATTTCTTTACCGCCGATATCGACGGATATCCGTAAATCGGCAGCGAAGAACGCTTCGCTCATCGATATGCCCCGCCCCCACCATCCGATGGTTGCCACCCCGTTAAAACGGTCGCCGATCGCGCGGCGGATAAGGCTGCTCCAACCCATCGACCGGAATGTTGCGCCCGTTGATCCAATGGGCGCGGGGGGACGCGGTGAACACGATAGCGTCGGCCACTTCCTCGGCGGTGCCCAACCGACCCATGGGAAAACCATTGCGCACATAGTCGTCGAAATTGTCCGGATTGGCGAGGCGGTAGCGATCCCACCCATTGCCCGGCACCAAAATCGAACCTGGCGAAACGGTATTCACCCGCACCCCGTGCGGCACAAACTCCAGCGCCCACCGTTCGGTATCGAAAATCAAGGCCGCTTTTGCCGCCCCGTACTGGCCCGACATCGCAAGCTGCGGCGACCAACCGGAGATCGAGGCGACGTTGATCGCAGCGGCGCCCGGACGACCCGCCATATGCGGCAAGGCCAGACGCATCATCCGCACAGTTTGAACCAAATTGACGTCGAGGACGTTGCGCCAATCGTCGTCCGTGCTGTCGGCGATGCGCGGCCCACCGCCACCACCGCCCACATTATTGATCAGAATGTCGATGCCGCCGAACGCCGCGACCGCAACCCGCACGACCAGAGCCGCACCGTCGGGTTGAGTCACGTCGGCAGCCTGCGCCGCTACCGTAGCGCCATCGGCGCGCAAGGCAGCTTCGGCCGCTGCCAAGCTAGGCTCCGAACGGCCGGAGAGCATGACGCGACACCCCTCCGCGACGAAGGCTTTGGCGGTGGCGAGGCCGATCCCCCGGCTCGCCCCGGTGATCAGCACGACTTTGTCTTTTAGATGTAGGTCCATAGCGCGACTCCACGCCGAAATCCGGACGGATACAAGCCCGGATCGGCATCGGCGGGGAACGAGGCGATTGAAACGACGGAGAAAATCGGGGGAATGTTTCTCAGAACGCCGTGCGAGCCGGCACCGCTTGCTGCGGGCGACGCCGCAGAACAGCCAATCCCGCGAGACCGGCAAACAAAACCGCAAAGGAAGCCGGTTCGGGCACGGTTTGGGACAGGGAGGTCAGGGTGAAATCCGCATTTGTCGACCCATCGAGATTGAAAATCGAAAGGCTGCCCACCGAACCGATCGGCGACGTCCCTTCGATGGCTTGGACCAAATCGGCCCAACCGATCGCACCAGGAACCAGCTCGGCGTAAAGGCTGAATGAGTCCCCAGGCGAACCCAACGTATTGCTTGTCTGAAGCGACAATACGTTCGTTCCACTGTTCAAAAACACAGCCGACAAATCGGGATCGGTAAAGGTATACGTCGCACCGAACATCGTGACGGTCACCGTCAACGCGCCGGAACTGCCCGTCCCCACCACAGTTGGATCGCTGACCACGGCATCCAGCAAATCGGTGTAGTAGGTGTATGTGCCGCTCACCGCCGCGCCGGTAAGGTCGGTGGCGGCGGGTTGGAACACCCCGATGCCGTCGATCCCATCGGTGGCGGTGCCGGTGAAAACGCCGCTGATAATCGCCGCATTGGCCGCAAAAGACGACATCGCCGCAGCAAGCGTCGCAGCACGGACGGTTTTGAGGAACATGTCGAACTCCTGGCCGAATCGAAGAGCGGCAGACTTCAAAAAATTGTACAAAAACAGAGATACTGAGCACCTATTAACACGGAGTATCGCGCCGCGCTACCCAAACCCGCAGGCGCGGCAACAATTTCGAACATCCTCGGTTCGGCCGCTTCGATAGACGGACCCGAAATGGGCCTGTAGGATTCTGCGGAACAAACCTAGGGGTTGAAATAATTGGCGCGCACCATGGATCGTCCAAACGCGGCGGAGCCACTGTGTTCGGTATCGGTCGCATCGACAGGCATACCGCCCATGCCATCGGCTTTCGACCCGCTCGGGGCAGCGCTGCGCACGGTGCTCGTCCCAACACGCAAAGGGCGTTGAAACGCCCGTACCGAGGAAACTTCGCCTATGCCCATTCAGAAACTACTGATCGCCAACCGCGGCGAGATCGCGATCCGTATCGCGCGCACCGCCGCTGCCATGGGGATAGCGACGGTCGCAGTGCATGCCGATGACGATGCGGCGTCGCTCCACACTCGCCGTGCCGATGAATCGCGGGCGCTGAATGGGCGCGGCGTTGCAGCATATTTAGATGCCGCCGGGCTGATCGCGATGGCGCGGGAAACCGGGTGCGACGCGGTGCATCCAGGCTACGGCTTCCTAGCCGAAAACGCGTCGTTCGCCCGAGCCTGCGCGGCGGCGGGGTTGATTTTCGTTGGCCCGTCCCCCGACTCGCTCGATCTATTCGGCGACAAGGCGGCCGCACGCACATTCGCCGAGCGCTGCGGGGTGCCGCTGGTGCCGGGAAGCACGGGGGCGACCGATTTAGCGGCGGCGCAGGCCTTCATGGCGGACCTCGGCGCGGGCGCTGCGGTCATGGTGAAGGCGATCGCAGGCGGTGGCGGGCGCGGGATGCGGCCGGTGCAGACCCTCGCCGACCTCCCCGGCGCCTTCGAACGCTGCCGGGCGGAAGCGTTGGCTGCATTCGGCAACGGCGATCTGTATGTGGAACGACTATTTCCCCAGGCACGGCATATCGAGGTCCAGGTCCTCGGCGACGGCACGGGCGCGGTGACGCATTTGTGGGAACGCGAGTGCAGCGTCCAGCGCCAACGACAAAAGCTGATCGAGATCGCGCCCGCACCGGGATTGGCCGCCGACCTGCGGGATCGGGTTTTGGCGGCTGCGGTCGATTTGGCCTCGGCCGCGTCGTATCGCAACGCTGGAACCTTCGAGTTTCTGGTCGGCGACACCGATTTCGCTTTCATCGAGGCCAATGCCCGCATCCAGGTCGAGCATACCGTAACCGAAGAAATTACCGGCGTGGATTTGATCGAGGCGCAGTTACGCCTCGCCGCCGGCGCCACACTGGCGGACATTGGACTGACCCAGGCTGCGGTTTCGAAGCCGCGCGGGATGTCGATGCAATTGCGCGTCAATTTGGAAACCATGACGGCGGACGGCAACGCCAAACCGGCCGGCGGGGTACTGAGCGCCTACGAGCCGCCCAGCGGCGCGGGCGTGCGGGTGGACGGCTATGGCTATGCCGGATATCGAACCAGCCCGGCCTTCGATTCATTACTAGCGAAGGTTATTGTCACCGCGCCATCCGGCCGGTTGGAAGACGCAGCGAGTCGCGCCGGACGGGCACTGGCGGAATTCCGTATCGCCGGGGCGTCCACCAATTTGCCCTTCCTGCAAGCCTTACTGCAACACCCGGTTTTGCTGGCGGGTCAGGCGCATACGCGCTTTGTGGAGGAGCATATCCAGGCGCTTCTCGAAGCCGCCGGGACTCCGCAACAGCGTCTGTATTTCGAGCCCGCCGCCGGACCCGGTGCACCGCGCACCGCTGGCATCCGACTGCAAACCAACGATCCGCTGGCAATTGTCGCCCTCGGCAAAGAGGTCGAAACTGTCGTCGAGGAGCCAGTCGCGGATCTAGATGGCCCGGACGGCACCAGGCCGGTGTTTGCCCCGATGCAAGGCACTATCGTTGCGCTGGAAGTTCGGGTTGGCGCCACGGTCCGGCGCGGCCAGCCGCTGCTCATCATGGAAGCGATGAAAATGCAGCACGAAATCGCCGCCACTGTCGGCGGCATCGTGCGCGCCGTGGGCGTTTCGGTCGGCGACACCGTGTTCGAAGAACATCCGCTGGTTTTCATCGAGGAATCCGAGGATTCCAGTGGCGTCGCAGCGGCCGAAGCGGCCATCGACCTCGATCTGATTCGCCCGGACCTCGCCGAAGTCCTGGCACGCCAAGCCCGCGCTTTGGACGCGGCGCGACCCGCAGCAGTCGCCCGACGACGCAAATCCGGGCAGCGCACCGCTTGGGAAAATATCGAAGATTTGGTAGATCCCGGCTCCTTCACCGAATACGGCGCGCTGACCGTCGCCGCACGCCGTACCACCACGCCGATGGAAAAGTTGATCGACCAATCGCCCGCCGACGGGTTCGTGATGGGGCTGGCCCATATTAACGGCGAACAATTTGCCGATGAGACCAGCCGCGTCGTGGTCGGCGCATACGACTACACCGTGATGGCAGGCACGCAAGGAAAGCACAGCCACCGCAAGCAAGATCGCATGTACGAGATGGCCGAGCAGTGGCGACTACCGACGGTTATTTATACCGAGGGCGGTGGCGGGCGCGGTAGCGATCCGGATTTTATTTCCATCCTCGGCGGCACGAGCGACACCTTCCACCAGTTTCCTCGGTTGAGCGGGTTGGTACCGGTGGTCGGCATTGCATCCGGTCGTTGCTTCGCCGGCAACGCGGTGCTGCTGGCGTGTTGCGATGTCATCATCGCCACCGCGAACGCCAGCATCGGCATGGCCGGACCGGCGATGATCGAAGGCGGCGGCCTAGGCGTCTACCGCCCCGACGAGGTCGGTCCCATGAGCGTCCAAGTGCCCAACGGCGTCGTCGACATCCTCGTGTCCGATGAGCGTGAGGCCGCTCGGGTGGCTCGTCGATACTTGTCCTATTTTCAGGGGCGAACGACGGAATGGGACTGCGCCGACCAGCGCCTGCTGCGCCACGCCGTGCCGGAAAACCGCATGCGCGCCTACGACATGCGCGCGCTGATCGGCACGATGGCCGATACCGGATCGATGCTGGAAATTCGTCGCGGTTTTGGGCACGGCATGATTACCGCGCTTATCCGAGTCGAGGGCCGGCCGATCGGAGCGATCGCCAACAATCCGCTGCACCTCGGCGGTGCGATCGACGCCGACGCGGCGGACAAGGCGGCGCGTTTCATGCAACTTTGCGACGCGCACGACGTGCCGCTGCTATACTTGTGCGACACGCCCGGCAACATGGTCGGGCCGGAAGCGGAAAAAACCGCGCTAGTCCGCCATTGCGGCCGTGCCTATGTGATCGGGGCGAATGTTACCGTGCCGACTTTCATGATCGTTACGCGCAAGGCGTACGGATTGGGCGCTCAGGCGATGGGCGGTGGAAACCTATTGATCGGAGCGTTCTGCGTGTCCTGGCCGACCGGCGAATTCGGCGGCATGGGGCTCGAAGGAAAGGTCAAACTCGGCAACCAGCGCGCCTTCGCCGCGATCGAAGACCCGACGGAACGGCTTGCATTATACGAAAAGTTGGTGGCGGCGGAATACGAGCGGGGCAAGGCGCTGAATGTTGGATCGTTGTACGAGGTGGACGATGTGATCGATCCCGCCGCGACACGAAAATGGATTGTGGCCGGGTTGCGCGCAATGCCTGCGAAGGCGAAGCGAGAGGGGAAGAAGCGGGGCTGGGTGGATGCTTGGTGAGCGACGGACTAGGCTAGGCACACCCTCGTTCGCTCGACGAATTCGACCGAATTCTCCACCGAAGCGACAGCAAGTCTAGCCCACGCAGACAGGCAATCTCCCCCTAAGTCGTCTCAGGGGAGAGTATCGACGTTGCAGCCGGCGATGGCGGCGGATTGTATTCGACAGATCGCTTCTTGCCGATTCAACTATCGGCAAACGATGCCCCATCCCCATTCCAACCGATATTTATATATACCGTTTATATATCCGCCCTCGACAAGCCACATCGAACGACTATCGAACCCGGTCTATCTCCAACGCGTCCCAGGAGATCCATCATGTTCGATATCCTCTACATCATGCTCGGCGCCGCCTTCCTTGGCGTTTGCGTGCTTTACACGCTCGCCTGCGACC
>JBAXFK010000052.1:0-21268 GCA_037139955.1 Rhodospirillales bacterium | reverse complement strand
GTGTCGGCACCGCTGACCGACCTAATGAGTCTCGGTGCGCTATTCGTGTTGGCACGCACGGTGCGGTGGCTCGCCGCGATCGACGCCGGTAGCGGGGAAGGCGGTGTGGCCGCCGCGACGGCCGGCGGGTTTGCTGTCGTGGCAGAGCCGGCGTTGTGGTTAGCGGTGTTCGCGCTGTCGTTGTTGGCCGGCGGTGGCACACTCGACCGCATCGTCGCGACACGCTTGGACGGCACCCTGCTGTCCGGCGGTGGCGCGGCCCTGGCCATCGCGAGTCTAGCAGTTCTGGCCTGGGCCGACTCCGCTGCGTTGCCGATCGAAGGGGCTTACAGCGGCCGGGATTTGGCCCTGCTGCGCATCGCAGATGCGCTGCGGCTGTTGGCTTGGTGCGATCTGATCGGTGCGCTGGCCCTACCGCTCGGCATGGCATCGGCCGAGGCTGGGCCGCTGGCCTGGGCCGTCGGCTTGGGCGCATGGGTGGGCCGACTGCTGCTGACCGCCCTCGTGCTGACGGCAGTGCGCAGCATGGGATTGGAACATCGCATGCCGGCCGCAGCCGGTTTGGCGCTGTTGCTGGGCGGTATCGCGGCGGTACTCGGAGGTGTGCATGGTTAGCCTCAAGCGCATCCCGCAACCGATGTCGGGCGTACGGACACCGATACCGGCATACGCATCGCCAACCTTGCCCGTACCGTCATGGCAGCGCTTGGCCCGGCCACCGGCGTGAGCGGGCTAGTCTTAGCTCTGAGCTTCGCCATGCTCGCGGCGCGGCGCCGTTCGATCGTCCTCGGATTGGTAGCGGCGCAGGCGTCCACGGTCGCGTTCGCTGCGGCCGAGCGCGGCTACTGGGCAGAGGCAGCGGTGCTGCCGATTGCGAGTGCTGCGGCGATCTTTTTGTCGCGCGATGCAGCGGACCCGGCACTGCCCCGGATCGGCGCGGCAAGTCTGTTGGGTGCGGGCGGGGCTTTGGCCGCGCTCGCGGTGCCCTTCGGGGTGCCGCTGGCTGCGGTATTGCTGGGTATTTTGCTCGCTGCCGCATCGCGGGATCGGGTCGTGCGAGTGCTGGCAGTACTGGCGATGCAGAATGGCATCGCGCTGGCCGGACTGGACGCAGGCGTGGTCGAGCGGCTGGTCGCCTTTGTGCCGGTCGTAGCGCTGTTTCCGCGTATTAGGGTCCATGCCGCGCCTCCGCCATGGCGCCATTGGGCGGAAATCGGTATGAGCGCCGCCGTTTTGGCAGTGGCGCTGAGCCTACCGTTCCTCTCGCTCGACGATATGCGATTCGATCGCGCGGGCATGTTCGCTGCAATCTTGGTGGCTCTGACTGCCGCGGTACCCTATCCCGAACGAGCGGCGGTTCCCCGCTGGCTTGCGGTGGGCGGAGCGCTGTTGGCCGCGCTGGCTGCCGATCCCATGCTCTCCTACGCGGGTTTGGCACTGGCGGCGCTGCTGTCGACCGGTAGCGGCCGCTCTCGCCGTCTTCTGGCCGGAGTCGCGCTCGGTCTGGTGCTGTACGGGACCATCGCACCGGCGTCGTCTGTTGCCACGGGCTGCGTACTGCTCGGATCGGCAGCGTTGGCTATGGCAGCGCCAGACTTGTTGCCGGTCCTCCTGCTGTTGGCATTGCGCCACGCCGGGCCGGAACTGGCGGTGCTCGGGTTGGTTGCGGCGATGGCCAGCGGTGCCGCGGCGATGTTTGGCGATAGGGCCCGGCCGGCTTGGCTCGTTTTCGGGCAGGCGGGCGTCGTCGCCGTGTTGTTTGGGCTGCGCACGCCCGACACCGTCTTCGCCGGTCTGGTGTTGGTGTTTTTGCTGGTCTTGGCCCAAGCGGCGCAGGCATTGACGAGAGGACAGGGACTGGCGGCGCTCTTGGCCTCCGTGGGGTTGGCAGGCCTGCCGCCGTTCGGGGTTTTTCCGGGATTGGCGGTGGCGCTCTCGGCCGTTGGGCGGCAGACGCCCTGGTTGCTGGTCGGTTTGCTTCCCGCTTTGGCGGCACTCGGCTGGGCGGCGATCGTGCGCTTGCCGAACCCCACGATGGCCCCGTCCGACCGCTGGGCACCGGCCTGGATACCTTTGGGTGCCGCGTTGCTGGTGGGCTTCTGCCTGCCCGACCCGATTGCCGAATGGCTGCGCGCCCTGGCGCGGCAGGTCGTGGGATGACCCAACTACAAACCATCCTGCAAGGCGCGGCGGCGGAACCGAGCCGGCCGTGGCCACGCTATGTGCTGGTGCGGGAGCAGTGGGCGGCGTTAATGCGCGCACCGCTGACGTTGCTGGGCGCCTGGGCCGATACCCAGCAGGTGTATGCGCTGTTCGCCGATCCGGCCTCCGGTGCCGTTCTGCCGGTGTCCATCGAAGTCGAGGTCGGTTTCTACCCGGCGCTGTCCCCCACCCATCCCGATGCCGCGTTGTTCGAGCGGGCGATCCACGACCTTTGGGGCCATAAAGCGGCGGATGGGGAGGATCGGCCCTGGCTCGATCACGGTCGCTGGCCGCACACCCACCCGCTGTCGATCCGTCCCGGGCCTCGTCCGCCATCGGCCGACCCCCCGGAATTCCAGGAAATAGCGGGCGAGGGCCTCATGCAATGGCCGATCGGCCCGGTGGGGCCGGGCATCGGGGAGGCGCAGCACCTTCGCCTGACGCTGGACGGCACCAAGATTGTCGGGGCCGAATGCCGCCTGGGATATACTCATAAGGGCACGCTGACCCTCATGCGCTCCAAATCGCCGCGCACTGCTGCCCGTTTCGCGGCTCGACTTGCGGGGGACGCAACGGTTGCGCATGCGCTCGCCTTCGCTTTGGCGACCGAGGCCGCTTTGGATGTGGAAGCCCCGCCCCGTGCGGCGGCGCTGCGCGCCACGATGGCGGCGCTGGAGCGGGTTGCGACGCGGCTGGACGATCTGGGCGCACTGGCGGCACTGCTGGGGGCGGCGAACCTGCACGGACGCTGCGGGGTACAACAGGAATACCTTCGGCGCGGTCTAATGGCGACCTTCGGGCACCGACTGGGTATGGATTGTGTGGTGCCCGGCGGGGTGGCAGGCGACGCTGAAGCAAACGGGTTGTCCGGCATGCGGCAAATCCTGGGCGCGCTGCTGGCGGAACTGCCAGCGATCCGCGCCGGTTTCGCCGCTGGCGCGGTTGCTGGGCGGCTGGAGGCCCTGGATCGCGATGACCTGACCCAGCGTCGGATGGATGCCATCGCCGAGGACGTCGCGACGGTGATTCCGCTGCTGTCCGATCTGCCCGAAAGCCCCTTGAGCGTTGCCTTGCCGCTGCACAGCGGGGAAGGGTTGGGTCACGCCACGTCGGCCCGTGGCGATATATGGCATTGGCTGCGGTTGGATCACGGGCAGATTGCGTCGGTGTTTCCGATCGACCCGGGCTGGCGCCGCTGGAAAGCGGCGGAAGCAGCATTGCTCGGCGCCGAGGCGGGCGATGCGGAACTGATTTGTTGCCTCATGGGGTTGCCGGTTTCGGCGATGGATTTGTGATGGAGCGGAATCGATGACATCTTGGCCCGTATTGCGTCGGCTCCCTGCGGCCGAACCGGTCGGGCCGGTGGATGGCGATACAGTCGCATCGCTGGTTGAGCGGATGAATGCCGCAGCTCAGGCTCGCCTTGGGCGCGGCTTGGCTATTCGGCATGTAAATACTGGCAGTTGCAACGGCTGCGAGATGGAATTGCGCGCGCTGACCGGGGTTTTATACGATCTGTCGCGGTTTGGGCTGCGGTTTGTCGATAGCCCCCGGCATGCGGATGTGCTGGTGGTAACGGGACCGTTAACGCAGAATTTGCGCCACGCACTGGAGCAGGCCTGGGACGCCGTGCCAGACCCGAAATGGATGGTGGCATTAGGGGACTGTGCGGTCGATGGGGGTGTATTCAAGGGCAGTTACGCGACGCTTGGTGGCGCCGGCAATGCGGTCCCAATCGATCTGACGATCGGAGGCTGCCCGCCGTCGCCGTCGCGAATCCTAGCTGGGCTGCGCGCTTTGTTGGAAGCGAACAGCCCTTGATGGGTGCTTAGCGGGCGACGCTGTGGCTGGTCTTCGCCTTGTGTTTCGCTGGCGCCTTGTGAGCGGCGACTTTTTTGGTGACGTGGTGGGTTTTCGCCTTGTGCGGCTTCGCCATGGCGGGGGTTGCGATCAGACCCGCGATCGGCAAAGCGAAAGCGAGCGCGGCGAACAGGGGAAAGCGCTTCATGGTCACGACGTTTGCTCCGGGACTGAACTGATTGCGGGTACGACTGGATCTTGCCGACGGCGCATTCAGGTAGGAGTCGAGGAAAGCGCCATAATCGACTGACAACATTATGCATCGTTGCACCGGAATCGGCAAGCGGATTCGGAACCGCGCTCGACGCGCGGCAGCTACCCGTTAGCGGGACTCCCGGCGATCTTGCCGAAGTGGGGTCCCGAGCCTACGATCCCTCGTTATATGCGAATCATTCGCAACAATAGGAACGTCTCATTCCATGCGGCAAGACATGAACATCGCTAGACGCTGCGAGCGGGCTGTGGTCACGGCCTACCGCGAGTTGCGTCAGGTCGGGTCCGACGATCTTTCGGCTTTCCAGGCCTGCACTGCGCTTTATCGCATTCATCACCCCGAAGCGACAATGAACGAAGCGAGACGTTTAGTGGCCGAATGGATCGATTGCCACGTGGTTGGCACCGAGCCGGAAGCCCAGGGAATCGCGCGCTGAGCGGATCGTTTCCAACACCGCCTCCACGGTGATTCGGGCCGTCCCGCCGTCCTTTTCGTAACCGCCCGGCGGCTCGATCGGCACGATCCGCCTGCTATGCGCGATCGGTTCGGTCGCCCCGAACATGCCGAATGTCTGCCGTCCGACCGCTGCCGCGATATTCATCACCCCGGTATCGTTCCCCACGTAAAAGGCCGATTCGCAGCACAGTGCCGCGACTTCCCCCAAATTCCAGCCGATCGCCTTGACGATGCCGTGCAACCCGGTCGCGATCGCATCGGCCAGCGCGGATTCCGCCGGTCCGCCGACCAGCACGACCCTCGGCCAACCCGCTGCGAGAAGCGCCGCCGCCAGGGCCGCGAATTTCTCCGCACCCCATTGCTTGTAGGGTTCCGAACTGCCGATGCCGATCAGCACATATGGGTTGGGGCCGATGCGATCCAGCACCGATTGGCGCGCTTTGGCGGCAACTGGCAGGACCGGTTCGGCCTCGGTCAGCGGGATGCCTGCGCGTTCCAGCCACAGCGTTGCCTGTCGGAACGGGTGCAACCGCAGATCTGGCGGGTTCAGGAACGGCCTGCGGTTCAGAAACAGTTTCTGCACCCCGAACCCATATCCAAACCGCTCGGGGATGCCGGCCAGCCAAGCGTACATCGCTAGGGTTTTACTGTGGTGCAGCAGGTAAATCCGGTCGAATTGGCGGGCTTTCAGGCGCGCGATAAAGCCGAGCGCGCCGAGGCCTTCGTCGGCGCCTCGGCGGTTTTCTGGATTGCGGTCGATCCACAGGCAATCTGACACGGTGGTCTCGGCACCGAAGATTTGATCGGCGGCGGAGCGGGGCTTGGTCACCAGCGTCACCGGCCCGCCGACATGCGCTGCGATCGCGCGGATATGCGGCAGATGCCAGATCGTGTCGCCGATGCCGGGCAACGGCTGGATGACGGCCACCTTCATGGCGTTGTGCTGCGCCGCCCGTAGGTCTCTGCCATGGCCCAGCCCAGCAGCAAATAGAACCAACCGCCGATCGGCATCGACCAGTAGGACGGGGTGGATTGCAGCGGAAACAATTGCGCCAGCACGACCGCGAATAGCCCGACGCGCATCGGATCGGGGTTGCGCAATAGGCCTCGGCCAAGCGGAATCAGGCAAGCGACACCGAATATGCAGAACAGCACAAGGCCCGGTACGCCACCGTCGACCAGGGCCTGGAAGTAGAAATTATGCGGATGCACCCAGCAAATATCCGCACCGCCGCCATCCTGCACCGATCCATCGAAGCTCGGGCGGAAGTAGCGAGGATCGGGGCAGCCGAGGCGGAAACCATCGAACCCTTTGCCGATAACCGGCTTTTGCCGACCGATTTCGAACGCCCGGTTATACATTTCGCCATATTTGCCGACGGCAAAACCCTCTGCTAATTCCTGCGTGCGGGCGACCATATGGTGGTAAGTTTTGGGCGAAATAACCGCGAAGCTGGGGATCAGAACCGCGACCAGCACGACCGCCGTCACCGCGATCGGACGCATGCGGGGGATCAGGAACGCGGCGACGGCGAGGGTGCCGATCATGATCAGCACTGGGATGCGCTGGCCGATGATGGTGACCACTGCAATGCCGCCCAGAAGAATGACGTAGGGTAGGAAGCGGCGATCCAGATAGCGGGCGGCGAAAGGGATTAACACCGGCGGCAGAATGCGCGCCATCAGCGGGGCGGCGCGGGCAGTGCCGAACGGGCCGGTCAGCAGCGTGTCCCAGGCCTTGGGCATCCCGTACATGTTTACCCCGAACACGAATTGGAACACGAGGTGGACCGACACGTAGACGGTCGATGCCGCTATCGTGGCGAACATCCAGCCGCGTTCCCTGACCTCGCGCAGAACGCCGAACGCCAGGGCTGCGGCGAAGAGCGGGAAACGGATTGCCAGCAGGCCTTGCAGCAGCGACTGCAACCCGCCGTCGCCGAGGCCCAGTGCCTGTATCGGCAATGAGCAAAACACCGTCCACGCCCACCACACCAGGGCAATCGTGACCCAGGGTGCCCGCAGCCATGCCCAATCGCGGGTCGCATGGCTGCGTAGCAGGAAGCACAGGCCGGTGATGCCGAACGACGCCTCGGCGAACCCGTGCGCATGCATCAGCAGCAGCGGAGCGATCAGCGCGGAGACCAGCGCCACACGGTCCAGAAGCGGGACATTCATTGTCATGGGCGCGTGGTGCCAGCGGTGCGGCGCTTGGGCAAGGGGGGGTTATACCCGAGCGCGAATGGCGGCGAAGGCCTGGGCGGCCGTGGCGGCTCGGATGGCGGTGCGCTCGCCGGGGAACATGTGCGTTGCGGTCGCGGTCGGTTGGCCGCGCTGCGCGAGGCTGGCGACCGCGATAGCGATGCGAGCGCGTGAGCGTTCGAGGGCGCCCTCGGCCATCGCTTTGGCGACGGGTTCGCTGACGGCGCCGTATTCCTGGATCGCTTGGGTGGAGACGCCGAGCATGCGGTGCTTGGCGTCGTTGGAATAGACGACGAAGCCTCGGTCCACGACGGCGGACGACCCGGCGACGGAGGTCAGGGCCGCCGCGATCGGTCCACCTGTCAGGCTTTCCGCCGTGGTCGGTTGGACGCCTCGGGCGATGCAGGCTTCGATCGGGGTTTCGGCGTCTCGAAGGGTTTGCTCGGACAGCATGGGCGTCTCCGGGGGGTTGCGCGAACCGGGTCGGGGCGGGCTTGATGGTGGACGGAGGTTACCCCAGTGGCGAACGAAATGTGGAAGCCGGTGCTAATCCCGGCGCAAGCCCCGGCGACCGAGGGCTATGTCGATATACGCGGCACCAAGCTGTGGTACTGGGATACCGGCGGGTCCGGCCATCCGGTCATTTTGCTGCACGCGGGAACGCAGAGCGGGGCAGGCTGGGTGTATCAGCAGCCGGCGCTGGCGGCTGCGGGATATCGGACGATCGGCTATTCCAGGCGCGGGTATTACCGGTCGGATTCCGGAACGGATGCCGGATGGACGGTAGCCGGCGATTTGCATGCTCTGGTGGAACATTTAGGATTGAAAACTGTCGATCTGGTCGGTGCGGCTCAGGGCGGGTTCGTTGTGTTGGACTACGTTTTCGCGCATCCGGAACGAGTACGAAGCCTTTCGGTCATTTCGTCCTACATGGGTATTCAGGAGCCGGATTACGCCGCCGTCAATGCACGGCTGCGCCCGCCGTTTTTCGCGACGCTGCCGCACGATTTCCAGGAATTGTCGCCGTCCTACCGCGCGGGAAACCCGCAGGGTGTCGCGGATTGGCACGCCGAGGAACATCGCGCCGTCACCGGCAAACGCATTGCCCCGGTGTTGGGAACGATCCCGACCTGGGCGTTGCTGGAGCGTATTCGCCACCCGGTGCTGCTGGCGACCGGCGATTCGGATTTGTACGTGCCGCCGTCGTTGTTGCGGATGCAGGCCTCGCATTTGCCGGGAGCGGCGGTGCATGTCGTGCCCGAGGCCGGTCATTCCCCGTATTGGGAGCGACCGGATTTATTCAACGATATTTTGTTGGGGTTTCTGGGGCGGTTGTAGTTTTGCAACTCGGCGCTTTTTACGCCCAACGCGGCGCCCGTTTTTCCAGAAATGCCAGCAGTCCTTCTTTTCCGTCGGGCGTGCTGAAGATGTTGCACAGCGTTTCGATCTGGTTCTCTACGTTCCGCCGGTAGTCCAGATCGTTCGCTCGCATGAAGGACCCTCGGCCGAGCGCCATTATGACGGGCGATTTCGCGGCGAATTCCAAGGCCAGCTCCATCGCGCGGTCCATCAGGCCCTCCCGCGGGACGGCGTGGTTGACGATGCCGAGCGCAACGGCTTCGGTCGCTGGGATCGGTTTGGCGCGGAACAGCAACTCGAATGCTTTATGCCGACCGATCTGACGGGGTAAATGGACGTAGTGGATGGCGGGGATCACACCGACGTCGATCTCGGGGTAGCCCAGATCGATATCGTCGGCGGCCAGCACGATGTCGGACGTGATCGACAACGTCATGCCCGCACCGCGTGCCGGGCCGTTGACGGCTGCGATGGTGGGCTTCTTCATCTCGTACTGGATGTTCATCGTCTCGATGTAGAATTTGTACAGGAACGCCCGCAGGTCGAGGGAACTGCCCTCATACGCCATCCGCAGGTCCATCCCACCGCAATACATGCCGGGCAACGCGCTGGTCAGGATGACGGCGCGCACGCCAGGGTCGGCATTCGCGCGCCGAAACGCGGCGTGGATAGCGTCGATCATTGCGTGGTCGATCGCGTTCACCTTGGGGCGGTTCATCGCAATCGTGGCGACGCGGTCTTTGACGTTGTAATCGACTCGATTTGCGACCTCGCGGTCGACGCGGTGGCTTCCCGGCATCGGTGTGTTCCTTCTTCCTTTACGGCAACATGCGCTTGTTATGCATGTCGCCAAACAGCGATCCGAGCTGCGCCGTGCATGCGTTCCGCCAGGGCTTCGACGGGCAATGGGGGTTCGTCGCGACCGGTTTCGGCGACCACCAGCGCGCCCGTCGCGATCCGCCCGGCGGCGCGCAGTCGATCCAATGCGAGGGGCACTAACCCCTTCCCGTAGGGCGGGTCGAGAAATACCAGCGTCGCGGCCTCGCCGTGCGGCACGCGCATCGCGTCGATCGCCAGAACCGAACAGCAATCTTCCGCTCGGCAGGCGGCGATGTTGGCGCGCAATGCACTGAGTGCAGCGCGATCTTGTTCCACGAATACGGCGCGGGCGGCGCCGCGCGACAAAGCTTCCAGGCCCATCGCACCGGTGCCGGCGAAGACATCCAGCACGACGGCGCCTTCCAGCTTGGCGCGACCGGCCCAGGGCGCGTGCATCAAACTATCGAACAATGCTTGTCGCACCCGATCGGCGGTGGGGCGGGTGACGGTGCCGGGCGGGGCGGAAAGCGTGCGCCCCCGCCAGGCGCCGGCGACGATGCGCATCGTTAAGCGCGCTGATGCGGCCGAGCGGGAACGGGCCCGGCGAGGGCGGGAAGCTGGTCGCGCAGGATGCGGGGCGGGACCTCTTCGACTTCCCCGCGCGCCAAAGTGCCAAGCTGGAACGGGCCGTAGGACAACCGGATCAGGCGGGAGACGTGCAGATCGAGGTGACGCATGACCTTGCGGACCTCCCGGTTGCGACCTTCCGTCAAAGCGACTGTGATCCAGGCGTTGTCGCCTTTGCGGGAGTCCAACGCGGCCTCGATCGGCGCATACTTCACGCCCTCGATGGTCACGCCCTTGGCGAGTTCGGCTAAATCGCGCGGATCGGGGCGACCGAAGACTCGGACCCGGTAGCGGCGAATCCAGCCGGTGGAGGGCAGTTCCAAATGCCGCGCCAAAGCACCATCGTTGGTGAGTAGCAGCAGACCCTCGCTGGTCAGATCCAGCCGGCCGACGCTGATAACCCGCGGTAATTGCGTTCGCAGCTTGTCGAATACCGTGGGCCGGCCCTCTGGATCGTGGTGAGTGGTCACGAGACCGTCCGGCTTATGGTAACGCCACAGCCGTGTGCGGTCGGGTTCTTCCACCAGATTGCCATCGACCACGATCAGATCGCCCTTGGCGACGAAGGTGGCGGGGTGGGTGACGACGGCGTTGTTGAGCTTGACCCGGCCCTCGGCCAGCATCTTCTCGGCGTCGCGCCGGCTGGCCACCCCCGCTCGGGCCAAGAATTTGGCGATCCGATCGCCCTTTTCGGCTTCGTCGCTCATGCCGCACACGCCGCGATCAATGCGTCGAAGATGCGGCGATCGCCGGGGTCGATCAGATATTCCGGGTGCCATTGGACGCCCAGGCAGAAGCGGTATCCCACGTCCTCGATCCCTTCGATCACCCCATCGGGTGCGACGGCGTTGACCACGGTGCGCGGGCCGGGGGTGCGCACGGCTTGATGATGGGCGGAGTTCACATGCATTTCGACGGTGCTCACGATCCGATGCAGCATGGTACCGGGCGCAACCGCGACTGCGTGGCCAGGTTCGTGTCGCGGGTTCGGCTGCTCGTGCGCCAACGCGTGCGGCACGGCGTCGGGAATGTGCTGGATCAGTGTGCCGCCCAGTGCCACGGCCAGAAGCTGTTGCCCGCCGCAGATGCCGAGCACCGGCATGTTACGAGCCAGCGCGCCGTTGGTCAGGGCCAATTCGGCTTGTGTGCGGTTTTCCTTGAGGATGACGGTCGTGTGCCGCCCGGCTTCCCCATAAAGCGACGGATCGACATCGAAGGCGCCACCGGTCACCACCAAGGCGTCGATCGCGTCCAGATAGTCGGGTGCGAGGTCGGCATTGTGGGGCAATGCGATCGGCAGGCCGCCCGCCGCCACTATGGCATCGGCATAGTTCCGACGCACCGCATACCACGGGTATTTCGAGTATCCGCCCGGCTGTTCGGAATCCAGGGTCACGCCGACGAGTGGTCGCTTGTTCATGGCGCGCTTGCTAGACCCCCAGGAGGCAGCACGGCAAGCAATCACACATGGAACCGATGCAATTAGCACTGAACGAGGCAAAATCTGCCGCCGAACGCGGGGAGGTGCCCGTCGGTGCAGTCGTGCTCGGTCCCGACGGTGCGGTCCTGGCCCGTGCTGGAAACGCGGTGGAGGCCACGCACGACGCCTCCGCCCACGCCGAAATTCTGGTTCTGCGCGCCGCTGCGGCGGCACGGGGTTCGGCGCGACTGCCCGATTGCGATCTGGTTGTCACGTTAGAGCCATGCCCGATGTGCGCCCAAGCGATCGGCTTCTTTCGTATTCGCCGTCTGATCTTCGGCGCCTACGATCCCAAAGGCGGCGGGGTGGAACACGGCGCGCGCGTTTACGACGCGTCGTCCTGCCATCACCGTCCGGAAATCGTCGGCGGCGTGCGAGAATCCGAGGCATCTGGCCTGCTGAAAGCCTTCTTCGCCGGGAAGCGCTAGGCGGTCAGACCGTCGCGCTTTCGACGCGCAGCACATCCAGGGCCACCAAAGCCCCGCCGCGTTCGAAATGCCAGAACGTCCAGCCATTGCAGGATGGCGCGTTCTGCAACGCGGAGCCGACTTTATGGATCGAGCCGCGAATATCGCCCGACACCAGCGACCCATCGGCCGCGACAATCGCGGTGACACGGCGCTGCTTGTCGAACAGCTTGGTTCCCTCGGCGATCAGACCGCGCTCTACAAGGCTGCCGAACGGCACGCGGGGGATGTCGCGCTTCGTGGGGGTGATTTCCCCCGCACCGACGCCCGGCTTCGTGCGACGGACTCGGCCGATCGCGGCCTCGGCATAGGCGGGATGACGCTCCAGGCCGATAAAATGCCTGTGCAGGCGTTTCGCCACCGACGCGGTGGTGCCGGTGCCCAGAAAGGGGTCCAGCACGATATCGCCGGGCGAGGTGCTGGCGAGCATAATACGGTGCAACAGCGCCTCGGGCTTCTGGGTCGGGTGCAGCTTCAGCCCGTGCTGGTTACGCAGGCGTTCGTCGCCGGTGCAGAGCGGAATGAACCAGTCGCTGCGCATTTGGATGTCGTCGTTGAGCGACTTCATCGCCTGATAATTGAACTTGTAGCGGCTATCGCGATCCCGCGCCGCCCAGATCATCGTTTCGTGCGCGTTGGTGAAGCGCCGGCCGCGGAAATTGGGCATCGGATTGGCCTTGCGCCACACCACGTCGTTCAGGATCCAGAACCCCAAATCCTGCAAGATGGTGCCGATGCGGAAGATATTGTGATACGATCCGATCACCCAGATCGTGGCATCCTTGCGCATCAACCGGCGGCACTCGGTGAGCCATTCCCGGGTGAAGCGATCGTAGGCGGCAAAATCGGTGAAGCGATCCCACTCCTCGTCGACGCCATCGACCACGGAGTCATCGGGGCGCCGCAGCTCCCCCCGTAATTGCAGATTGTAGGGCGGGTCGGCGAAGATGCAATGCACCGATGCGGGCGGCAGCATGCCCATCAATTGCACGCAGTCGCCCAGCAGGACCTGGTCCAGCGGCAGTTCTCGGACGATTTCCAACACGGTTTCCAAACAAAGGGTCGAGTCGCGCCTAACTTGGCGAACGCGCCGAAGCCGCGTCAACAGGGTTTGACTCCCGAGTCGGTAATTGTGGCACGGGACCGAAACCCGGCCGGTGGTGGCGAGTCGCCCCGAGTCGTGCCAGAACCGCCCGATGCGCTGCCGTGGGGTAGCCGGCGTTACCGTCCCAGCCATATTCCGGATACCGCGTTGCAAGCCGAGCCATGGCGCGATCGCGGACGACTTTGGCAACGATGGAAGCTGCGGCGATGGATAGGCTTTTGCCGTCTCCGCCCACCACGCACTGGGTGGGGCATTCCAAACGCGGCGGCCGATTGCCGTCGATCAGCGCCAAAACCGGCGCTACCGGCAACCGTAAAACCGCCCGGCGCATCGCCAGCAACGACGCGCCCAGTATGTTCAGCCGAGAAATATCTGCGACCGAAGCCGCGCCAACCCCGATTTCTGCCTCGGGGCAGGCCAGTAGCGCGGCATAGGCTTCGGCACGCCGCGCGGCGGATAGTTTCTTGGAGTCGTCTAGCAATGCTGCGAGAACTGGCGGTACCCCGCGCGGGAACACCACGGCGGCGGCGACGACCGGACCCGCGAGAGGGCCTCGGCCGGCTTCGTCCACCCCGGCGACCCGGCCGCCGGCTTGCTGTTCGAGATTGAAATCGGGCATCCCGCATGGGTAGCAGCGAGGCCGGAGACAGGCCAGTATTTGTCTCAGCCCCTAGGGCAGGTGTAAACGCCGCCTACCTTATCTCACCGAGATCGAAACCCATGGCCGGCCATTCCCAATTCAAGAACATCATGCACCGCAAAGGTGCGCAGGATGCCAAGCGGGCGCGCATCTTCGCCAAGCTGATCCGCGAGATCACGGTCTCGGCGCGGCAAGGCCTGCCCGACCCCGCGTCCAATCCCCGGCTGCGCGCCGCCATGACCGCAGCGCGGCAAGCCAATATGACCCGGGATACGATCGAGCGGGCGATCAAAAAAGCGATCGGCGCCGGCGGTGGCGACGATTATCAGGAAGTCCGCTATGAAGGGTACGGACCGGCCGGGGTGGCGATGATCGTCGAAACTCTGACCGACAACCGCAATCGCACGGCCGGCGATGTCCGTTCCGCCTTCGCCAAAGCCGGCGGCGCGTTGGGGGAGACGAACTCGGTCAGCTTCCTGTTCACCCGCCTCGGCGCGATCCGCTACCCCGCGAGTGCCGCCTCGGCCGACGACATGCTGGAAGCCGCGATCGAGGCCGGGGCCGAAAACGTCGAAAGCGACGACGAAGCGCACGAAATTACCTGCCCCATCGAAGATTTTTTCGCCGTTCGCGACGCTATGGAGGCGCGATTCGGCGCCCCGGAAACCGCGAAGCTGGATTGGCGTCCGACGACCGAGGTCACACTGGACGAGGACAAGGCGAAGAGTCTGCTTAAGCTCCTGGATAATCTGGAAGACAACGACGACGTTCAGAACGTCTACGCCAATTTCGATATTCCCGATGCTGTGATGCAACGCTTGTCGGCCTGAGGACGAAACCGTGGAAGAAGTCGATTGCATCGTTGCCGGCGCCGGCGTTGTCGGTCTGGCCGTGGCCCGAGCGCTGGCGATGTCCGGGCGCGAGGTTATTATCCTAGAATCGGCGGAGGGGATCGGAACAGAAACCTCATCCCGCAATTCCGAGGTCATTCACGCCGGTATCTACTACCCTGCCAACAGTCTCATGGCGCGGTTTTGTGTCGCCGGGCGGCGAATGCTGTATCCCTATTGCATCGAGAAGCACATTCCGCACCGTAACTGCGGCAAGCTGATCGTGGCAACGAACGAACGCGAGGACGCGATGCTCGCCGGCATTAAGCTCCGTGCCGAAGCGAACGGGGTGGAAGGCATGCGCGTGCTCACCGCCGCCGAGGCGATCGCGATGGAACCGAACCTTGCCTGCACCAGCGCGCTGCACTCCCCGGCTACCGGCATTATCGATAGCCATTCCTACATGCTGGCCCTGCAAGGCGACGCCGAGAACGCCGGCGCCACCCCCGTTTTCTTCAGCCCCGTCCTCGGCGGCCGCGTCGCCGGTCGGCATATCGAGGTCGAGGTTGGCGGCGCCGACACCATGACCCTGCGCTGCAACTTGTTTGTCAATGCCGCCGGTCTGCATGCGCCGTTTCTTGCGCGCCACATCCACGGCCTGCCGCAAGACCGGGTGCCAACCGAGTATTTCGCGAAGGGCAATTATTTCACGCTTGCCGGGCGGTCGCCGTTCTCGCGCCTGATCTATCCGGTGCCGGTGCCTGGCGGGTTGGGCGTTCATTTGACGATGGATCTGGGCGGACAGGCGAAATTCGGGCCGGATGTGGAGTGGATCGACGCCATCGATTACACGGTGGACCCGTCGCGCTCCGACAGTTTCTACGCGGCGGTGCGCACCTATTGGCCAGGGTTGAAGGACGGCGCGTTGCAGCCGGGTTATGCCGGGATACGTCCGAAAATCGTGCCGAAGGGCGCGCCAGGGCAGGATTTTGTTGTGCAGGGTCCGCAAACCCATGGTGTGGCCGGTCTGATCAATCTCTTCGGTATCGAATCGCCCGGTCTGACCGCGTCGCTGGCGATCGCCGAACATGTGTTGGAGGTTAGCCGGACCGGCTGAGGGATGGCGCATGTCCTCGACAATCCGATTTGGCATGCGCTGACCGGTCCGCTGGCCGGTTTCGCGATCGGTGCAGGCCAAGCGCGGCACATGCATCGCGATGTCGGGCCGTTTTCTGCCATCGAGGCTAACACCGACGGCGCCGATCGGGATTTGCGCGTCAGCTTGCCGGCCGGATCGGATGTCGTGCTGTTTCGCCCGACGCGCGAGGCCGACCCCCCGGGTTGGACAATCGTCGCCGCTCGGCCATTGGTGCAAATGGTCGTCGAACCAAGCGACCTCCCACCATCGTTCGCCGCCGATCCGCCATTACCGCTCGGCGCGGACGACGACATGCTGGGTTTGGTGGAACAGGAAAAGCCCGGCCCGTTCGCGCGGCGCACACCGGAATTGGGCTCCTATGTCGGCTACCGTGGGGACGGTCGGTTGCTCGCGATGGGCGGGCACCGCATGCGCGTTCCCGGCTTCACCGAATTGAGCGCGATCGCCGTCGATGCCTCCGCCCGCGGTCGAGGACTGGGTGCGGCCATCGTGCTGCATTTGGCGCACGGCGTGGTGGCGACCGGGGACACGCCGTTCCTGCACGTGTTTCCCGACAACCCGGCAATGGAGCTTTACCGGCGCCTGGGCTTTCGCGAACGGGCGCTGCTTTGGGTGCTTTGGCGTCGGCCTGTCGGCTAGGCTGCCATGCGTCGTCGCCGAGGCGAGCCCGGCGACGACGCATTTGTTGCGACCGAAGCTTTTTACGCCAGCGCGAGTTCCCGATAGCCGTGCGCCGCGACCTCATCGCAGCGAGCGCGATAAGCAGGGGCGCTGCCGCTGTAGCGATTGACGATGCGCACCTGCTTGCCCTCGACGTTGGTATTGACGCCGGTCATCCAGGAATTGACCTCGAATAGCAGATTGCCCTGACCGAGTTCCTTGACATGGTCGGTCCATGCTTTCACTTCCTGCGGCGTGGCCTCGATCCGGGTAATCTTATGGTCGCGCGCGTAGCGCATCAGGTCGGAGACCCATTCGACATTGTGCTCGATACTGCGGGGAATATTGCCCAGCGCCATGTGCGGTCCGATCAGCATCAGCATGTTGGGGAATCCGTCGACCATCGTGCCGAGGTACGTTTCCGGCCCATGCGACCAACGATCTTTCAGGCGTTGCCCGTCGACGCCGCGAATATCGATACGATCGAAGCTACCGGTGATCGCGTCGAAGCCGGTGGCATAAACGATCATGTCGAATTCGTATTCGGCGTCGCTGGTTTTCAGCCCGGTCGGCGTGATCCGTTCGATCGGCGTTTCGTTGATATCCACCAGTTTGACGTTGTCTTGGTTGTAGACCTCGTAATATTTGGTTTCCATCGGTACGCGGCGGGTACCGAAGCCGTGGTTCTTCGGGATCAGCTTTTCAGCTACGGCTTGGTTTTTGACGCGTTGGCGGATTTTATTGGCCACGAATTCGCTGATGCCGGCGTTGGCTTTGCGATCCGTCATCATGTCGGAAAAATTGCCGAGCCAAATGCCGAAGCCGGGGGAGGCGTAGAGCTTTTCCCAGAAGGCCTGACGTTCTTCGTCGGATACTTCGTAGGTTTTGCGCAGGTCTGGCGTGTGCAGGAAACAGGAGAAGGTTTCCATGCATCGTTGGAACATGGCGGGATAGTTGGCCCGTATTTCCGCCATTTCCTCCGGCCCGATCTTGCTATTCAGCAAGGGGGAGCACCAGTTCGGGGTGCGCTGGAAAACGGTCAGGGATTTTGCGGTTTTGGCGACTTCCTGGATGGTTTGCACCCCGGTGGCACCGGTACCGATGACGGCGACGCGCTTGCCTTCGAAGCTGACGGGATCGTGCGGCCAGCGGGCGGTGTGGCAGGACTCGCCTTTGTAACTGTCCACGCCGGGGATGTTCGGCATGGTCGGGGCCGACAGCGGGCCGACGGCGGTGATCAGGAAGCGGCAGGAATAGCTGGTCCCGTCTTCCAGCGTCACGTCCCAATGTCGGGTCGGTTCCCGATAATGGGCGGATTTAACCCGGCTTCGGAATTGAATGTCCTTGCGCAGGTCGTACTTGTCCGCGACCCGGTTCAGGTAGCGCAATGTTTCCGGCTGCCCGGCGAAATGTTCCGACCAGTCCCACTCGTCCAACATTTCTTTCGAGAATGAGAATTGATAGGAATAGCTTTCCGAGTCGAAGCGCGCGCCAGGGTAGCGATTCCAATACCACGTCCCGCCGACGCCCGTTCCGGCTTCCAGCACACGGACGGTCAGGCCGAGTTCCCGCAGGCGGTAAAGCTGGTACATACCGGACATGCCGGCGCCGATGACGATGGCGTCGAAATTGGGGGCTGCGGTCATGGATGTTCGCTCCTGCTGATTGTGCGGCCGACAACAGCAACGCTGTCGGTCGATTGGCTTTGATGTGGATCAACGGCACCGGTCCAGCCCCCACCGCCGGACGTGAATGGCACCTGCCGTTAGGGGATTTGTTGGGCGTGCTTGCCCTCAAGCCTCATGCGCCAATCGCAGCCCCGGCTCCGGCCAGTCCATCGCCACCAGGCGCCCCGTCCCCGATAGTGTCATGAACGCTGTCTTCATGTCTGGGCCGCCGAAGCAGATGTTGGTGCAAAACATGTCGGGCATCGGCACCTGTCGGATCAGCCCGCTTCCGGTCGGAGAAATAACGCTGACCGACCCGTTCACCAAGGTGGCGACGCAGATGTTGCCGGCTGCGTCCACTTTTAGGCTGTCGAAGCGCTGAAATCCGCCCAAGCCGGCCATGATCCGCCCGCCATGCGGCGACGGGAACGGCGCTTTCCCCAGCACGCCCGGTGCGATTACGTCCCAGGCCCATAACCGAGCGGTTTCGGTTTCCGCGACGTACAGGGTCTTGCCGTCCGGCGACAAGCCGATCCCGTTGGGCGTCAGGATGGGGTGGGCGACCTCCACGATCTTCGACCCGTCGGCGCGTGCGTAATAGACACCGCCCCAATCGCGATCCCTCGCCCGCGCCTTACCGAGATCGGTGAAGTAGAACCCGCCTAGCCCGTCGAACACGATGTCGTTGGGACCCAGCAGCTTGTGCGGCCCGCATCGGTCGTACAGCACGGTGACGGCGCCGGTCGCGGGATCGACCCGCTGGATGCAACCGCCGGTATAGTCGCTCGATGGGCCGGCGGGGCGCATCAGATTCATCTCCAACCGCCAGGAAAATCCACCATTGTTGCAGACGTAGATTGCCCCGTCGGGACCGATGCCCAAGCCGTTCGGGCCGCCGCCGGTGTAGGCGATAACCTCGGTCGTGCCGTCCATACGGACGCGGGTGACGGTCTGACGCTCGATCTCGCCCAGAATGATGGAGCCGTCTTTCATCATGACCGGCCCCTCGGGGAAGCGCAGGCCGGTCGCGATAGTGCGGAGTGCGGTCATGGGTTCGGTTCCTCGATCGATTTGTTGGGGGGAGCCTAACCGATCCGCGAAAAGAGGAAAGCCGTTAACAGTTCGTTCACCTTTTCCTGTCATGCTGCTCGCATGCGCTTTCTCGCACTCGCTCTTCTCGGTCTGCTAGTCGTTTGGATCGCGCCCGGCCTGTATTGGCAGGCGCTGACGGTCCTGGTCGGCGTGGGGCTGCTGTTTCTGGCGTTCCGACACACCGCCGTCTTTTGCGGGGCCTGGCTGCTGGTGGCCGGCTGCTCGCTCGAAATGACGATGACCGACATCGTGGGACCCGAGGCATTTCAGTCCACGATCGCTCTGATCAAAGCGAGCGAGATCGGTCTGGCCGCGATTTGTGCGCTGCGTTGGGGGCTGCGGGCCGATCCGTGGAATCCGGCTTGGGCCTTCGCAATTATGGCGGCTGCGGGGATCGCGCACGGGCTGTATCCGGGTCTGACTGTCGCCGACAGCTTGCGCTCGACGCTCGGTTCGGTCGCTCCGTTCGCCTTCTGCTTTGCGCGCACGCCACGATCGTGGTGCGATGCCATTGTGCGCACCGTGCGCTGGTGCCCCATCGTCGCGGTGGCCGGCGGCTTATGTCTCGCGACGCTCGGGGTGCGGCCGCTCTTCGTCGAGAGCGGCGGTTTGCGTCTGACCGGGCTGGGGCATCCGGCGTTTCTCGCCTCTGTTTGCTTGGCGGGGGTTTATGCCGGACTGATCCAATTTTATCGAACTGGACGTCTTGCAGAGTTGCCGTTCCTGGCGAGCAATCTGGCGATTTTGGTGCTGACCGGCGCCCGAGCACCGTTGTTTTACGCGGCGGTGGTGGGCGGGGCGACGCTGTGTTTTGTTGCCTCCCCCGTCGTGCCGGCGCGGTGGCGGCTGTTGTTGCTCCTGTCGGCCGGGGCAACCGCGGCGGTCTTGCTAATGCTGATGCTGGCCGGCGATCTCGGGTCCATGCGTTTGTTCGCCGTGCTCGGCGGCGATCTGAGCAATCTCAGCGGCCGGGAATACCTATGGGCCGCGTTCGAGGCGGTGACCGGCGATTCCCACTGGGTTGGCTGGGGCGTCGGCGCCGGCAACGTCGTCATTCCGGCCGACGGTCCCATCGCGAAGCTGCTGCACACCTGGGCCGCTCACAACGAATACCTCCGCATCGAAGTGGAGGGCGGCATGCTCGGTCGTGCCCTGCTGATCGCGATGTTCGCGGTCTGGGTCTGGCGGCACAGCCAGCAACTGCCAAGGGCGGAGCGCCAGATCTTACGGCTGATCTTTCTCGCCTTTGCCGGCCATGCGGTGACCGACAATGTGCTGATCTCGACGCCGAGTTGCATTTTGTTCGCACTGGCTGCGGCGGTCTTTTCCCGATTGGAATCATGCTTGCCCGACACGGTGCGCCAGGCGTAGGAAGTCCGCGATCCCCGGGAGATACGACGATGCGGCGGGCATTTTTCTTGTTTCACTTGTTACTGTTGGCTCCGATGGCGGCCAAAGCTGCGGGGGTGGCGTTTGTCATCGACTCCGCCGCCGCCGCTATCAGCGTGGTCGATATGGCGACCTTGCAAGAGGTACGGCGCATCCCTGTCCTGCGGGAGCCGCACCATCTGGTGCCAAGCCCCGACGGTAAAAGCCTGCTGGTGGGCGACACCGCCGGGAACGAGATGCTGTTCCTGGACCCCGTTACCGGCGCCATCCAAAAGCGCATGCCGGTCGCCGATCCCTATCAGCTCGGTTTCAGTCCGGATGCCAAATTTCTGACGATCGCCGGCCTCGCGCGCAACCAGATCGATGTCTACGACGCCGCGACGATGAAGATGGCGAAGCGCTTTCCGGTAAAATCCACGCCCAGCCACATCGCCTATTCCCCGGATTCCTCCACCGTATTCGTGACGCTGCAAGACAGCGACCGGCTGGTGGCGATCGACCTTCGCAAGATGGAGGTGAAATGGAACGAGCCGGTGGGCAAAACCCCGGCCGGCGCGCTGTGGCTCAATGGCAAAGTGCTGGTTGCCGATATGGGCACCGATTATGTCGCGCAAGTCGATCCGGCCAACGGCAAGGTGCTGGCGAAGATCGTAACCGGGAAGGGGGCGCATAACCTGTTCTTGTCCCCGGATCGCAAGACGCTATGGGTGAATAATCGTGCTGGCGGCACCACGGCGGCGGTCGATCCGACAACGCTGAAAGTGTTGCGCACCTATGCGATTCCCGGCGGCCCGGACGACATCGACTTCGCTCCCGACGGCAAATTGTGGATTACCCGCCGCTGGGCAGAAAAAGTGGCGGTCCTCGATCCCGCCACCGGGGATTACCAAACCGTCAATGTCGGGCGGTCGCCGCACGGATTGTGGCTGAACCCCAAGGCGCCGTCGCCGAGGCCATGATGGAAGACCCATTCGGCCTCGTGGCCGGTTGGGTGCAGGAGAATCTGCTGATTCCCTTGCTCTACCATCTCGGTCTGATGC
>JBAXFK010000051.1:0-21307 GCA_037139955.1 Rhodospirillales bacterium | reverse complement strand
AGTCATTTCTCCTGGAGCGATTACGCTGCCGATCCGATGCGTGCGGCCGGATCGGGAAGTCCGGTGGTGCGGACGTCGTCGATCCGAGCGGACTTGTTGCGGCAGCGGGTGGATGGAAGTCGGCCGGCGGTGCCGGATACGATCGTCGGGGGTATGTCGACGCTGGAGGGTACCGATTGCGCCTGCGACCTAGCGACATCGTATTGGGGCACAGGTTTGAATTAGGGGTAGGCCCGCCCTTGCATTTCGCGGTGCAGCATTCAAACTCCTGTACATGTCGTCTCGCGACTCCGATTTTCCTTCCCGCGTCCGGGCCGTCCTCGGTCCGACCAACACGGGTAAGACGCACCTCGCCATCGAGCGCATGCTCGCGCATGCCTCGGGGATTGTCGGCTTCCCGTTGCGCCTTCTCGCCCGCGAAAACTACGACCGTATGGTCGCGCAGAAAGGTGTCAAAAACGTCGCACTGATTACCGGGGAGGAAAAAATTATTCCCCCCGATGCCAAGTGGTTCTCCTGCACGGTCGAGGCCATGCCGCTGGATCGGCATACCGAATTTGTGGCGGTGGACGAGATCCAGCTTTGCGCCGATCCCGACCGAGGCCATGTCTTCACCGAACGCCTGCTGCATGCGCGCGGCATGGTGGAGACGATGTTTCTGGGGGCCGAGACGATCCGCCCCTTGCTCCAACGGCTCGTGCCGAATGCGACGGTGGAAACACGCCCACGGCTGTCGCAATTGACCTATGCCGGCCCTGCCAAGCTGGTGCGCCTGCCACCGCGCAGCGCGGTTGTCGCATTTTCCGCGCAGGAGGTTTACGCGATCGCCGAACTGATCCGTCGGCGACGGGGCGGTTGTGCGGTGGTGATGGGGCGCTTGTCGCCGCGCACCCGTAACGCGCAGGTGGCTCTCTACCAAGAAAAGGAAGTGGATTTTCTGGTCGCGACCGACGCGATCGGCATGGGACTGAACATGAATGTCGATCATGTCGCCTTTGCCGGGCTGGGGAAATTCGATGGCCATCGCCCGCGCCGACTGACGGCGGCGGAGATGGGGCAGATCGCAGGCCGCGCTGGGCGGGGCATGCGCGATGGCACCTTCGGCACCACGACCGAGTGCAAACCGATCCCCGCGGAAACTGTCTCCGCCATCGAATCCCATTCCTTCGATGCGTTGGAGCAGGTTTGCTGGCGCAACATCGATCTGGATTTCAGCCATCTCGATGCCTTGCTGGCTAGTTTGCAGGAACCAGTGCCGCGGGCGGGGTTGGTCAAGGGCAACGACGCCTCCGACCTGGAGACTTTGATGGCGTTGGCCCGCGAGCCGGAAATTCGCAACAAGGCGCGCGGTCGTGCGCGGCTACGGCTGTTATGGGACGCGTGCCAGATTCCGGATTTCCGCAAATTGACGGATGAAACCCACAACCGTCTGTGTGGCCGCATCTTTGGCCACATTGTCACGGATGGGAAACTGCCCACCGACTGGCTCGCTGGGCAGATCGGCGCGTTAGACCGGACCGAGGGCGATATCGACACGCTGATGTCCCGCCTATCGGGCGTGCGCATCTGGTCGTACATCGCCGCCCGATCCGACTGGGTGAAGGACGCCGAACACTGGCAAGCCCAGGCCCGCACAGTCGAGGATAAGCTGTCCGACGTACTCCACGAACGTCTGACCGCACGCTTTGTCGACCGCCGCTCCACCCATTTGATGCGCCGGCTCGATTCGACCGACGGGCATGACTTGCTATCCGCAGTGACCCGGCGGGGGGAGGTCGTGGTCGAAGGCCATCAGGTCGGTGTGTTGGAAGGCTTCGGCTTCGTGCCCGATCCCGCCGCCGAGGGCGACGAGAAGAAGCTTGTTTTACGTGCCGCCCGCCGTGCCCTGCGCGAAGAAATGCCGCGTCGTGTCGCAGCGGTGGAAGCTTTGCCGGACACGGCGTTCGGTTTGACGCCAGCGCATCGCATCGTTTGGGATGGGGCGCCGCTGGCCCGCATCGTCGGCGGTGCGACGGCGCTGACGCCTCGGGTGCAGGTCCTGGACAGCGAGTTCCTGGATGGCGTCCAGCGCGAACGCTTGCGGGCAAGGCTGCAACGCTTCCTGGACGCGCAAATCCGCATCGATTTGGCGCCGCTGTTCGCCGTGGCGGATGCGGCGGAGCGTATTCCCGGCGCGCGCGGCCCGCTGCATCGGTTGCGGGAAACGCTTGGCCTTGTGCCCGGTGTAGACGAGGAAACGTTGGCCCCCGATTTGCGACCGAAGCTGAAGGCAATCGGCGTTCGTTCCGGCCGGTTCGCGCTCTTTCTACCCGCGATCGTGAAACCGCAAGCCGCGACGATGCGCGCTCGCCTTTGGGCGATCCGACATGGACACGCGGTACCTGCTTTGCCGGGACCGGGGGCGGTGTCGCTGCCGGCGGCGACCGATTGGCCGCCGGGTTTCGCCGCCGCGATGGGATGGGTGGAAGCTGGGCCGGTGCTGCTGCGAGTCGATATCGCCGAACGTGTGGCCGGTGAATTGGGCTATGCTACCCGCAAAGGTGCCGCGTCGCTGCCGTCGGGCCTGCCGTCGCGATTTGCGGTGAAGGCGGACATTCTGCCTGCGGTGCTGCGCGGCTTGGGTTTCCGGGTCGTCCCGGGTGGCGGCTTGGCGCCCGAGGTCTATGGTCCCCCCGCGCCGCCCATGGTGGTGCCGTTGCGGCGGCGACGCGCTGTGGCGATCGAACCGCCGATCTCCGTCGTTATTCCGCACGGCCCCTTCGCGGCTTTAGCCGCTTTGAAGCGGTAGTTCGCCTTGGCCGCCGCCGATTTGGAAGATCGCGACTGGCAGCGGCTGGATAAGTGGCTGTGGTGTGCCCGTTTCATGAAAGCCCGCAGCGACTGTGCCGCCTTGGTGAACGAGGGGGCGGTGCGCATCAACCGGCTGCCCACCGATAAGGCGCATGCCCGTTTGCGCGTGGGCGATGTGCTGACCGTGGCGATTCGCGACGATATTCGCGTCTTGCGCGTCCTGATTCTGGCCGGACGGCGCGGACCGGCGACCGAAGCGCGTACCTTATACGAAGAGATCGTATAGAGTAGCAGCGCTGCCATAAACGGTCTTGCGTTGCGGGGCAAAGGCCGGCATATCGCCCGCCCTGGTAAACCGGCCTGCGGGCCGCATCCGAGGGATTCCTGATGACCTACGTGGTCGCCGACGGCTGCATCAAGTGCAAATACATGGACTGCGTGGAGGTGTGTCCGGTCGACTGCTTCTACGTCGGCGAGAATATGCTGGTGATCCACCCCGACGAGTGCATCGATTGCGGCGTCTGCGAGCCCGAGTGCCCGGCCTCGGCTATTCTTCCCGATAGCGACGATAAGGCTGCCGAGTGGGTGGAACTGAACCGCACTTACGCGGCGATGTGGCCCAACATCACCCGCAAAGGGGAGGCACCGGCCGACGCGGACAACTGGAAAGACAAGCCGGGTAAGAAAGACCTCTTCTCCCCCGCACCGGGCAAAGCCTGATTTGCTCCGGCCCTACCCCTGGTAGGGCTGCGACGCGTTCCTATATTGGCCCCATAACAAAGGGACACGGGGTGTCGAGCATGATGGATTCCGCGGACACAGCGGTTTCGCCCGAGCTTTCGAGCGCCGATACGCCCGTCCAACCGGTGGTTGTTACCGCCGCATCGGTCCCCGTGGCTCAAGAGCTACGGCGACCCCTACCGCATGGCGGTCCCAACCAGATTCCTCGGCCGATGGCGAGAGCCGAAACCTTTGTCGAGGGCGACTACGTGGTCTACCCGACTCACGGGGTTGGCAAGGTCGAGCGCATCGCCACCGAAGAGATTGCTGGCCACCGGCTGGAACTGATCCACATCACCTTCGAAGAAAACCGCATGACCCTGCGCGTGCCCGTTGCTAAGGCGCGGACCGCCGGTCTGCGAAAGTTGGCATCCCGCAAGCAATTCGATGAAGCGATGGCGGTCCTGAAAGGCCGAGCGCGTGTTAAGCGTACGATGTGGTCGCGTAGGGCCCAGGAATACGAGGCGAAAATCAACTCCGGCGATCCCATGGCGATCGCGGAAGTGGTGCGCGATCTGCATCGTAATGCCGGGCAGCCGGATCAGAGCTTTTCCGAGCGGCAGATCTATGAGTCGGCATTGGATCGATTTGCCGCCGAACTCGCCGCTCTCGACAGTACCGACAAGCCGACCGCGATCGCCAAGCTCGGGGATTTTCTCAAAACTGCTTGAGGCGCGCAGCGAATTATCGCTCTGCTAGAAACTCGGATGACCGGCCACGAGCCGGTCATCCGAGGGCTGCGTCACACTGAAATACCCTCGGCGCCACATAAATGTGGACGATGGTCGGGACTAGCCCGACCATGGCCTTCAGTTGTTGTTCCGGTTCCCCAGCAACTGCAGCAACATCATGAACAGGTTGATAAAGTTCAGATACAGGCTGAGCGCGTCGTAAACGCTCCGCTTGTTTGCCCCGTCCATGCCAGTGGCATAGGCATACTGCGTGTAATCCGCCTTGATCCGCTGTGTGTCGTAGGCGGTCAGCCCCGTGAACACGACCACGCCGATCAGGCTGATCGCAAACTGCAACGCGCTGCTTTGCATGAAGATGTTGACCAGACCGGCGATCACGATGCCGAACAGTCCCATCATCAGAAAGCTGCCCATGCGACTGAGGTCGGATTTGGTCGTGTAACCCCATAGGCTCATGGCGCCGAAGGTCGCGGCGGTGATGAAGAACACCCGCACGATGGATTCGGACGTGTACACGATGAAGATATTCGTCAGGCTAGCGCCCATTGCGGCGCAGAACGCCCAGAACAGTGCTTGTGCCGCCGTCGTCGACAGCCTGTTCACCCCGAGGCTGAGTACCAGCACGAAACCAAGCGGCGCGAACATCGCTACCATAGCTAGCGCCGTCGGCTGCATGGCCGTGCCGTATGGGGTACGAACCGCGTGATAGAACAGGCCCAGCGCGCTGGTGTTGGCGATCGCGTAGGCGATAATGCCGGTTAGCAGCAGGCCGGAGGACATCCAATTGTAGACCCGCAGCATGTATGCCCGAAGGCCCGCGTCGATGACGGCGGCGTTCGTGGCGGCGGAGGCTTGCGGGTAAGCCCCGTATTGCGGCGTGAAAGCCATGATTCCCCTCTCTTACTCGTTGCGCAGAAGCGCGGCCGGTTTGGCGCGCAGTGCGGTGGCAGTGCCGGTGTAGCCGAATATCAGCATTACCACCAACGCTCCCGCAAGTGTGAAGATAAGCGTACCGGGCATGAATTCCCAGTCCGTGTGCAAAATGTAATGTGTCATCGCGTAGCTGGCGCCAGAGCCGACCAAAGCCGCCAGAGTCCCCGCTGTTAGCCCCAGGATGCCGAACTCGGTCAGCCATGCCGCGCGGATTTGCCCGCGCGTGGCGCCGAGTGTGCGCAGTACTACTGCCTCCCGCGTGCGGCGGCGTTGGCCGGCGGCGACCGCGCCCACCAGCACGATAGCGCCGGCGATCAGCGTGAGGCCGCCGGTTGCGCTCAGCGCCGCAGCGATCTGGTCCAGCAGCGCGGCGATCGATGCCAATACATCGGCGACCCGAATGCCGGTGACGTTGGGCAGCGCATCCGTTACCGCCTTCAACACCGCGCTTTGGTACGGCCCATCCACATGCACCGTCGCGATATGGGTATGCGGCGCGCGCGCGAGGATGCCGGGGCTGGCGACCATGAAGAAATTGATCGACAGGCTCTGCCAGGCAATGTCCCGCAGGCTCGCGACTTTCAGGTCCAGATCGCGGCCGAGGACGTTGATGCGGATGACGTCGCCGATGCCGACGCCCCAACCTTTGGCGAGGCCGGCGTCGAACGACACCAGTGGTGGGCCGTCGTAATCGGCGGGCCACCATGTGCCCTCGGATAGTTTTGTGCCGGGCGGCGGGGCGGCGGCGTAAGTAAGGCCGCGATCGCCTTTCAGCGCGAAGGCGGTTTCCGGGCTGGTGCGGACCTCCTCCACCGGTACGCCCTTCACCGCTACGATTCGTGCCCGCAACGACGGAACATCGCGGAGGTCCTTTGTGCCCGGTTGCGCCCGCACGATGGCCTCGAAGCGTTCGATTTGGTCGGCCTGGATGTCGATGAAGAAGAAGCTGGGGGCGTTGGCGGGCATCTGCTGCAACACCTCCCGGCCGATATTGCCCTGGATTTGCACCACCGTGGCCAAAGTCGAAAGGCCAAGGCCCACCGACACCAGCAGCAATGCCGTGGTGGCGCCGGGACGGTGGAGGTTGGCGACACCGAGCCGCGCCCAGGGGGGCAAGCCGGCCGTCGGGACCAGACGGGCGATCCGCATCAGTACCCATGCGCCGCAGCGGAACAGCACAAGCGTCGCCACCGCAGCGGCGCAGAACCAATAGGCCATCCGCCGGTCGGGGGCGGCGGCGACCGTGACCGCCGCCAAAGCGATGCCCGCGACAAGAGTGGCGAGCACGATCGGCCAAGCCGGCCGGCCTTCCGCCGTCGTCTCCCGAAACAACGCTGCCCCAGGAATCCGCGCTGCTCGGCCCAACGGCCAAAGTGCGAAAGCGAATGCCGTCAGTACCCCGTATGTCGCGGCGAGACCCAGCGCACCGGGGTACAGTCCGGCGACCGGTGGTACGGGCAGAACGCCCTGCAACAATCGCGCCCCCGCCAGCGGTAGAATCGCTCCGGCCGTCAGGCCTAGCGCGACGCCCAGCCCAGCCAACGCCATCGCCTGGATCAGGCAAACTGCGAACACCGTTCCGCTTGGCGCGCCCAAGCACCGGAGCGTCGCGATCGTGCGATACCGCGCGTCCAACCATGCGCGCACGCCGTTCGCGACGCCGATGCCGCCGACTAGTAGCGAGGTCAGGCCGACCAGCGTGAGGAATAGGCTGGTCTGATCGAGAAACCGTTTTACCCCCGGTGCCGCGTCTTTCGGATCGCGGATGCGCAGGCCGCGATCGGGGTACGCAACCTGGATGTCTGCCGCGAGGCCGGGTTGCTCGGTCGTAAGACGCAGCATGTGCCGCACCATCGCGCCCGGTAGCATCAGCCCAGTCGCCGGCAATGCCTCGGCCGCAATCAGCGCCCGCGCCCCGAACAGCGACGGCGTAACGACACGGTCGGGCTCCAACGTAAGCGCGCCGGCGACTCGGAAGCTGGCATTGCCGAGCTTGACGGTGTCTCCGGGCTTGAGGTCGAGGCGAGCGATGACGACGGGGTCGAGCAGGATGCCATTATGCGCTAGGGCCGAAGCCAGCGGTTGCGGCGGGTCGATGCCGGGTGTGCCGACCAGCGGCCACGCCGCATCCACGGCTTTTAGTTCGACAAGTTGCCGCTCGCCCGACGCCGCGACCACGATCGAGCGCATCTGCACGATCTCGGACACGGCAGCGGTGCGCGGGGTCAGCCAGTCGTGCAGGCCGGGGGGCAGGGGATCGCCACCGCCGTCGACCTCCAAATCGCCGCCGAGAATGCGACGTCCATCGTTGGCCATGCCCGCATCGACCGCCGCCCGTAGCCCTCCCACGGCGGCGATCACGGCCACGCCGAGCGCAAGGCAGAGCACGACGCCGCGCAAGCCGCGCACACCGCCGCGCAGTTCCCGGCGCGCGAGGCGGAAGGCGAGGATCATGGTGCGCGGATAACCTGCCCACGGCTAGAGCGGGGGGCGAAACTATCCACCCCGTCGCGGCCTAGCCTGATCCGGCCATCTCTGGCGAATGGGGAAGGATCGTAAAGATTATGCGTTTTCATTGGTTTAATTCGCAGGAGGTGGCTGAGTCGAACTCGGCCATCACGGTGCAGGTGGGGCCGGCGCTACTGCGATCCAGATCGGTCAATTCGCCCATCCTCCATTCGCGTCATTCGGTCGCAGCGCTCCGCGAGCTTTGGATCGTGGGTGATCAGCAGCAATGTGGTGCCGGCGCAGGCGCGCAGTGCGAATAGCAGGTCCATCACCTGTTCGCCTGTCGCGTGATCGAGATTGCCGGTCGGCTCGTCGGCGAGCAGCAGCTTCGGTTCTGGCGCGAATGCGCGGGCGAGCGCGACGCGCTGCTGTTCCCCGCCCGAAAGCTGGCCAGGCAAATGCGTGAGCCGGTGGCCGAGACCGACGGACCGCAGCGCCTCGGTGGCGCGTGCTGTGGCATCCGCGCGACCGGCGAGTTCCAGCGGAACAGACACGTTTTCCAGAGCGGTCATGGTGGGAATCAGGTGGAACGCTTGGAATACGATCCCGACGGACTGGCGGCGCAGGCGGGCCAATGCGTCCTCGTTCATCGCCGTCACGTCTTGCCCGTTCAAACGAATGCTGCCCGCCGTTGCCCGTTCCAGACCGGCGAGCAACATCAACAGGCTGGTTTTGCCCGATCCGGACGGCCCAACCAGCGCCACAGCCGCATGTTCGGCGATGTCGAGATCGACCCCACGCAGAATATTGACCGGCCCGGCGGCCGAGGGCACCGTCAAGGTCAGGCCCCGTACTTGGACGAGGGGCGATTCGGAGGCTGTTGGCACGATGGCATCCATGATGGCAGCATATGGGGTTCTCAGGCGCTGGGGTAACCCCGCCTTGTTCCTATTTGTATTGCTTGCGGTTTCCCCGGCGGAGGCAGCGGTGCGGCTATTGGTTCTCGGCGACTCCCTGACTGCCGGCTTCGGCTTACCGCGCGCCGACGGATTCCAGGCGCGTTTGAAGGATGCTTTGGCGGCGCGCGGCAAGACCGTCGCGATTGTCGACGGCGCAGTGTCCGGCGATACCTCGGCCGGCGGACGGGCTCGGTTGGACTGGGTGCTTGCCGATGGCGCCGACGTCGCGATTGTGGAGCTCGGCGCCAATGACGGGCTGAGGGGGCTGGACCCGAAGCAGATGGAGGCCAATCTAACGGCGATCCTGGACATGCTGGCCGCGCGGCACATTCCGGTCTTGCTGAGCGGCATGCGCGCGCTGCCCAATCTCGGTTCGGCCTACGACGACGAATTCCGGGCGGTGTACGCGCGATTGGCGAAACGCCCAGGTGTGCAGTTCGACCCGTTCTTCTTGGAAGGTGTGGCCGCCGAACCGGCTTTGAACCAACCGGACCGCCTGCATCCGAACGCCGAGGGTGTGCGCCGCATCGTCGCCCGTTTGCTGCCGGCGGTGGAACGCCTGTTGGCGGAGATACCCGCGCCATGAGGCTTTTTGCTGGCATCGACCTGCCTTGGGATTTGCGTCACCGCATCGCCGCGCTGTCCGTCGCCGGCATCCAAGGCGCTCGCTGGGTGCCGCCGGAAAACTACCATCTGACTCTGCGTTTTATCGGCGAGGTTTCTCCGCCGGTCGCCGAGGAGATCGACCTCGCGCTCGCGACGTTGCGTGGCAAGCGGTTGGCCGTAACCCTGGCCGGCGTGGGGACGTTCAGCAAAGGCGGTCGGGCCAACACGTTATATGTCGGGGTGGACCGCAATCCTCGGCTGGAGCATTTGCAAAACAAGATCGAGACCGCGTTGCAACGCGTCGGTCTCGAACCCGAGCGCCGCCGCTTTCAGCCGCATGTGACACTCGCCCGGCTGGATAACGCGCCGGAATTCAAGCTGGTCGAGTTTGTGCAGGCCCATAACTTGTTCCGTGCAGAACCGTTCGATGTTGAGCACTTTACGCTGTTCAGTTCCCAGTTGGGGAAAGAGCAGTCGGTTTATACGGCGGAGGTGGAGTACGGGTTGGCGTAGAATCATGTCGCCGACACTGACCGATATGGACGCCGCCTATGCCGCGTTCGTTGCATTCGGCAAAGGTAGCGGCCATCCGGCTTCGCTGAATTTCGGCGACGTATTCTCGAACGCTTTGGCGAAGGTCAGGGGCTTACCCTTGCTCTTCAAAGGCAACGATTTCGCGGCGGACACTGAGGTGGCCTGACTAACCTGCCTCCGCGATTGCCTTATTCAGCGCTTTCACCCCCGCCGCCGGCCCGTCCGGATGGTTCCATACACAGCCAACCACTGCCAGAAAATCGGTACCTGCACGCACCAAGGGCCCGCAATTGTCAGGTGTAATCCCGCCGATCGCGCAGCTAGGGATTTCCATCAAATCCGACCACCATTGCAGAATTTCGGGATCGATTTGATTCGTCACCTGCTTGGTCGTGGACGGGTAGAATGCGCCAAACGCGACGTAATCTGCCCCGTCTTCTCCGGCCTGCATGGCCAGATCGCGGCTGCCTTTGCAGGTCACGCCGAGCATGAGGTCGGGTCCCATCATACGCCGGGCCTCCCGTGCAGGTATGTCGTCCTGTCCGACATGGGCGCCGTCGCAGCCGGTCGCGACGACCAGATCGGCACGGTCGTTCAGGAGGAACGCGACATTCCGCGCCTGGGTAACAGGGCGAAGGATGTCGATCGTGCGTTTCCAGATGCTGTCGCTGACATCTTTAATGCGCAGTTGCACCGCCGCCACGTCGCCCGCGTCCAATGCCGCCGCCAATAGATCGGCGAACGGCAAGGGATCGAACTTCTCGGGCGTAATCAGATAGGTGCGGCAACGATCCTTGCCGTCGCTGCCGGCCTCGGCCATCCGATCAGGCCTTGTTCAGGTAGATGTCGACGATCTTGTTCAACATCTCCAACGCGGCCTCGCGCGGGCGCTGGAAGGTGTTGCGGCCGATGATCGATCCGTTGGCGCCGCCATCGCGCAGACCGCGGACTTCGTCGTAGACCCCATCCAGATCCTTCGCCTCGCCGCCGGAGAACACGACGACCCGCTTGCCGGCGAAGGATGCTTGCATGACGTGCGCGACGCGCTTGGCGAGGGTGGAGCCGTCGAATTTTTCGTAGCTCTTTTTCGCCGCATCCAGGCTGATCACGGCAGTCGGGGGCTTCACTTTAATGATGTTGGCCCCCATCAGCGCAGCCATCTGGGCGGCATAGGCGCAGATGTCGACGGCTGTTTCGGCCGGTTTATCCAGGTTCGGACCACGCGGATAGGACCACACGACTGTCGCCAACCCGGCGTCTTTCGCTTCGAGTGTAAGTTCCCGCAGTTCTTCCATCTGGGCGAAGGCGTATTCGCTGCCGGGGTAGATGGTGAAGCCGATGGCGGCGCAACCTAGACGCAGCGCGTCCTTCACGCCGGCGGTGACTGCCTGATCCTTGTTGGTGGCAAGGCTGTTGGAACTGTTGACCTTCAAGATCGTCGGGATTTGCCCGGCAAAGGTATCGGCACCCTGCGCGATCATGCCCAGCGGCGCGGCATAGGCGTTCAGCCCGGCGTCGATCGCCAATTGGTAGTGATAATGCGGGTCGTAGGCTGGCGGATTTGGGGAGAAACTGCGTGCGGGGCCATGCTCGAACCCTTGGTCGACCGGCAGAATCACGACTTTACCGGTGCCAGCGAGCTTGCCGGTGCATAGGATGCGGGCCAGGTTGGCTTTCACGCCGGGGTTATCGCCCTCGTACCAATCGAGGATCTTCTTAACCTTCTGAGTAACGCGCATGGCCGTCCCAATCCCTATATAAATTCCGTGGAGCGGCAGCGTTTGTAGAGGATGGCTGCCGCACCGCGCAACCCTCGGCCCTTCGTCTGACTCTGCCGCAACAGTTTCAATAGAGACGGCCCGAAGATGGCGAAAATCGGTGCTGGCGCGATGGCCTCATAAGCGCCGATCGGTGTCTGTCCGACTGCCCCGATCGCCGCGTCGAACGCAAGCCATCCTCCGACCGATAACCCAACCAGTAGTCCGCCGATCGCCCGAACCGATGCTCCGGCCAACGCGCGCCCCTTCAGGCAGCCGCTTTCAGCACGAGGTCCGCCGCCCGCTCCCCGATCATGATCGACGGTGCGTTGGTGTTGCCCGATATCAGTGTTGGCATGATCGAGGCATCGGCGACCCGCAGTCCCTCGATTCCATGTACCCGCAATTGCGGATCGACCACCGCCATCGCGTCGACGCCCATCTTGCAAGTGCCGACAGGGTGATATGTCGTCTCGGCCACGCGTTTCACCCAATCGAGTATCTCGTCGTCGGTGTTCAGGGCCTTCCCCGGTCCGATCTCGGTCAGTTGCAGCGGTGCCATCGCCGGCGCGTACATGACCGACCGTGCGATCCGGATTGCCGCCACCGTCAGATCGGCATCCACCTGTGCCGACAAGAAATTGAAGTTGATGGCAGGGGCTTTGCGGGGATCGGCCGAGACGATGTGGATGTGGCCTTTGCTCTCCGGCCGCATCGGGTGGGCGTAGCAGGTCATGCCCGATTGCTTGGAGATTTTCGGCCCTTTCGGCCCGAGTTCCGTCAGCATCGGCACCCAGCCGAGCAGTAGGTCGGGTGCTTCGAGGCCTTCGCGGGAACGGACGAAGGCACGCAGCGGGGCGGCAACGGCGTTGAGCATGCTCGGTTGGGCGAACGCGTATTTCAGCGCCTGCACGAACAAACCGATGCCCCGGCCGCGATCGTTGTAGCTGACGCCGCGCTTGCCGATGCCCCAGCGGGTGCGGGGTGCGTAATGGTCGCGCAGATTTTCTCCCACGCCCGGCAGCGCTTGCCGCACCGCGATGCCCAGGCTTTGCAGACGTTCGGGTTGGCCAATGCCGGAAAGCTCCAGCAATTGGGGGGAGTTAATGGCTCCAGCGGAAATCACGACCTCTCGCCCTGCGCGGGCTTCTTGCTTGGTGTCGTGGACGGAATAGCGCACGCCGATGCAGCGGTTGCCTTCCAGTATCATGCATTCGGTCAGCGCATCGGTTACGATTCTAAGGTTAGGTCGGAAGCGGGCGGGTTCGAGGTAACAATGCGCTGTGCTTTGCCGGCGGTTGGACGCGATGGAGGCCTGACTCATGGCGATGCCGTCTTGCGACGCACCATTGTAGTCGGGGTTATGCGCGATCCCGACCTGCCCGGCGGCTTGGATGATGGTTGCCAGCAGGGGGTTAGCCGGTTCGGGATTGGTCACCCGCAGCGGCCCCTCCCGCCCGCGAAATGCGTCGTCGCCGTCGGCCTCGTAGCTTTCCATGCGCTTGAAGAAGGGCAGGATTTCGTCGTAGCTCCAGCCGCGATTGCCCATTTGCGACCACGTATCGTAGTCCTGCGATTGCCCCCGCACGAAGGCCATGCCGTTCAGCGAACTGGACCCACCGAGCATCTTGCCGCGGGGCACATGGAGCTTTCGACCGTTGGTGTTGGCCTCGGGTTCCGAGGAATAGAGCCAGTTTGCCTTCGGTTCGTACAGCAATTTAGCAAAACCGATCGGGATGGTGGTCCAGCGTGGCTGCGCAGGGCCGGCTTCGAGCAGCAGGACCCTGTTCCGTTCGTCCGCCGAGAGGCGATACGCGACCGCCGCGCCCGCCGATCCGGCGCCGACAACGATATAATCGTAGGTTTCCATGCTGCTTCGGCTCCCGCTGTTGGGGCGACCTTAAGCAAGCGCGTCGTGTTGGGCAAAGGTCTGGGGTGGCGATCGTGTGTTGGCGATTTGCGCTTTTTACATCGATGGATGGGATAAATAGAACCGACGGGAGGCCGAACGAACCAACGGTCGTCACCGAGAAATGCCCCTTATCCGCCTTATTCCGTTCATATTTGTTGCAATTTTTGTCGGCGTGCCAGTCTGCCAACTTCCACTTTAGGCTGTCCGAAAACCAGCAGTTGGCAGGCGGATAGACCGGTAGCCGCTATTACGTTCGTTCGCATCACCCGAACATTGCATCTACATCGTCCTGCGCCAGATCGGGATCCGCTACCGGCTCGACAGGGGCGGGTGCGCCGGGGGCCATTTCGGTCAGCATTGTTTCGACTTGCTGCAAGTGCTCGATGGCGCGGCGAATGCGTTGGCTAGTGATGTCTTGGAAGCTGCATGCTTCGAAAATCGCGTTGACGCGTTCGGCCACGGCCTCTACCGATTCAGGGTCGCGCGCACCGGTGCGCAGCCAGTCGCCGATAGCCTCGGCGGCCTCCATGATTCGGTTGGCGGCGGTTTCCGTGGCTTGGACCACCGCCTCCAACTCTAGCCCACTATTGCGAGTCGCCGTGTTCGGCGCCGCGACCAGGGTAGCGATCTGCTCCTGCATGCGGCCGAGCTGCCCGGACAGGTTGTTTTCGCTGTATTCGGCAAGTTGCACGGTGGCATGGATCTCCATGCTAAGTTCGGCGATTCGCCGGTCGACGAATTTATGCAGGGTGTCGAAAAGCGGGGCGACTTCGGCCCGCACAGCAGCGCCGATGTCGTTCGATACGTGGTTCACGGGCTGTCTCCGGTCCTTGCCGGGCGGCATTGGAACAGAAACAGGTTAACAAACGGTTAAGGGCGCCAGCTTTTTAGCAACAGAGCGTTGGCGACCACGCTGACCGAGGATAATGCCATCGCCGCGCCGGCCAACACGGGGCTCAGATACCCCAAAGCGGCCAGCGGAATGCCCAGCACATTATAGGCAAAGGCCCAGAACAGCCCTTGTCGGATTTTGGCCGTGGTACGGCGGGATATGTCGATCGCCGCCGCGACCAGTCCTGGATCGCCCCGCATCAGGGTAATGCCTGCGGTTTCCATCGCCACATCGGTGCCGGTGGCCATCGCCATGCCGATATCGGCCGCAGCTAAGGCCGGCGCGTCGTTGATCCCATCGCCCACCATCGCCACCACATTGCCGTCGGCGCGCAAAGCGGCGATTGCGGCGGCTTTGTCTGCCGGCAGAATGTCGGCCTTGAAATCGTCTAGGCCCATCGCCCGAGCCACCGAAGCAGCGGCGGCCCGATTGTCGCCGGTCAGCATGAGGGTGCGCAGACCCATTGCCCGAAGTTTGGCGATTGCGGCCTTGGCGTTGGGTTTCGGCGTGTCTGCGAAGGCAAAGAAACCGAGCAGACGGGGCGCAACGCCGGTTTCCGCCAGCCAGGCGCCGGTGCCGGTGTCGTCGGCTGCGTCCACCGCGATCGCAAGGTCGGTCATAAGTCGCCGATTGCCCATCGCCAGCGCTCGCCCGTTCACCGAACCCGTCACCCCGCGGCCCGGCACCGCTCGGAAATCGGCAGTGTCGGCCAATGTCAGGCCGATCGCGGCGTCGCGCACCGCTTGCGCCAGACTGTGTTCGCTGCCGGCTTGCAGCGATGCAGCCAATCCCAGCAGCGTGTCGCGATCGTCTCGGAGGACGGTCACGCCGGTTAGGCGCGGCTTGCCCTCGGTCAACGTGCCGGTCTTGTCGAAGGCGACGATCTGGATGTTGTGGGCCCGTTCCAACGCGGCGGCGTCGCGGATCAGGATGCCATGCTTCGCAGCCGCCCCTGTGCCGACCACCAGCGCGGTCGGGGTCGCCAAACCCAGCGCGCACGGACAGGCTATCACCAGCACCGAGATGGCGTGGGTCAGCGCAATTCCCGGCGTGGCGCCGGCCGCCAGCCATCCTGCGAGTGTCGCCGCCGCGATCGCGAGGACGATCGGCACGAACACCGCGCTGACGCGGTCGGCCAGACGTTGGATCGGCGCTTTGGAAGCCTGCGCGCCCTCCACCAATCGCACGATGCGGGCCAGAACGGTTTCCGCGCCGACGGCGGTGGTCTCGACTATTAGATGTCCGTCCAGGTCGATCGCGCCGGCTGCTACGTGGGTGCCCGGTGCGGCGTCCACCGGACGGCTTTCGCCGGTGAGCATGGCAGCATCGATCCCGGCCTCTCCGGCTTGCACGACGCCGTCGACGGGGATGCGCTCACCCGGTCGGACGGCGACACGGTCGCCCACCCGGACCCGATCGATGGGCGTGTCGGTTTCCACGCCGTCGCGCACTACGCGGGCGGTATCGGGTCGCAGCCGCATCAACGCGCGAATTGCCGCCCCGGTTTGCCGGCGGGCGCGGCCTTCCAGGAATTTGCCGAACAGGATGAAGGCGATCAGAACGGCGGATGATTCGTAATAGAGCCCGTGTGCATGCCCGGTGCCGAGCCATGTCCAGGTCGAAAGCCCCCAGGCGGCAGACGTCCCGAGCGCCACCAACAAATCCATGTTGCCCGACAAAGCCAGTGCGGCGCGCCAACCGGCGACATAGAATCGCCAGCCGAGTCCGAATTGCACCAGCGTTGCCAGCACGAATTGCGCCCAGCCCGGCAGCATCGCGCCGGGAATCGCCATTCCCAGCATCAGCGGTGCCGCCAGTCCCGTCGCGATCAGTACGTGCACCAACGGCGTATTGTCCGGTGGCGGGGCAGGAGGGGCGTCGGCCTCGACTGCTTTTGCCCCATATCCCGCCTTTTCCACCGCGCGAATCAACGCCCCAAGGTCCGGGTGTTCGGTCGTGGTAATACGGGCGCGTTCGGTGGCGAGGTTTACAGACGCGTCGGTCACGCCTGGTACGCGGGCGAGCACCCGCTCCACACGGGTGACACAGGCGGCGCAGCTCATGCCTTCGATGGCGAGGTCGGTTGTGTCCATGTACGAAAATGGGGTCCGACGGGCACATGAATCAAGGTCGGGCTTTAGCGGCGCGGCGGTTCCCTGTATGAGGAGCGACCGAATATGAGGGATGAACGGACATGAGCGAAGAAACCGCGACCCTGGGCGGCGGCTGCTTCTGGTGCCTGGAGGCGGTGTTCAAGGACCTGCGCGGCGTGAACTGGGTGATGTCGGGTTATGCCGGCGGCCAAATGGCGAACCCGGATTATCGCACCGTCTGCGGCGGCGGCACCGGTCATGCCGAGGTCGTGCAGGTTAAGTTCGACACCGAACAACTGTCCTACGCCGATCTGCTGCGGGTGTTTTTCGCCATTCACGACCCCACCACCCGCAACCGCCAAGGCAACGATGTGGGGACGCAGTACCGGTCTATCGTCATGGCGCACGACGATTTGCAGGCTGCGACGGCCGGCGTCGTCATCCAGGAAATTTCGGATGCCAAAATCTGGGGGCCGGCGCCGCTGGTCACCGAACTCGTGCCGGCCAGCGTGTTCTACGAAGCCGAACCGGAACACCACGACTATTTCGCGCGAAACCCGTTCACCGGCTATTGCCAGGTGGTGGTGGCGCCGAAAGTCGCGAAATTCCGCAAGCAATTCACCGATCGCCTGAAAAAGGCCTAAGAGGAATCCCCCATGGACTTGAGCTTTACCCCCGAGGAACTGGCGTTTCGCGCCGAAGCGCGCCGCTTTTTCAATGCCGAAATTCCGAAATCCATCCGCGATAAAGTTGCGGAAGGCGAAGGTTTAACCAAAGACGACATGGTCACGTCGCAGCGCATCCTGAACGCGCGCAATTGGGCGACGGTGAACTGGCCGGTTGCGGTCGGAGGGCAAGATTGGTCGCCGGTTCAAGTTTATCTCTATCAGGACGAAATGCAGCTAGCGCATTGCCCCGCGCCCATCGGTTTCAATGTGTCGATGGTCGGTCCGGTGATCGCGCAATTCGGTAACGAGGCACAAAAATCCTATTTTCTTCCGAAAACCGCGAACGCGGATATCTGGTGGTGCCAAGGTTTTTCCGAACCCGGTTCGGGTTCCGATCTGGCATCGTTGCGCACGAAGGCCGAGCGGGTCGGCGATAAATACGTCGTTAACGGACAGAAGACCTGGACCACGCTGGCGCAATACGCCGACTGGATTTTCTGCCTCGTGCGTACCGATTCAAGCGTGAAACAGCAGGAAGGCATCTCCTTCTTGCTGATCGACATGAAAACCCCCGGCATCACCGTCCGCCCCATTATCACCATCGATGGCGGTCGCGAGGTCAACGAGGTGTTCTTCGACAATGTCGAGGTCCCCGCCGAAAATTTGGTCGGCCAAGAGAACAAAGGCTGGGATTACGCAAAATTCCTACTGGGTAACGAACGTACCGGTATTGCCCGTGTCGGCATGTCCAAGGCGAAGGTTATCCGCATCAAGGAACTCGCCGCATTGGAATTCGCCGGCGAGCGCCCGTTGATCGAGGATTCGCGCTTCCAGGAAAAACTGGCAGCGGTGGAAATCGAGTTGAAGGCGCTCGAGATGACTCAATTGCGGGTTGTCGCCGACGAACGGAAGATGGCCAAGGGCCGGCAGAACCCGGCCAGTTCCATCCTGAAGCTGAAAGGGTCGGTGATCCAACAGCAATTGACGGAATTGCTGATGGAGGTCGTCGGCCCCTACGTCATGCCTTACCAACGCGATTTCGATGGCAACAACGAGCCTGCCATCGGTCCCGATTATGCGTCCGAGGCCGCCCCGATGTATTTCAACTATCGGAAAGTTTCGATTTACGGCGGGTCCAACGAGATCCAGCATAACATCATCGCTAAGGCGATCCTGGGTCTTTGAGAGGGAAATTGTCCGATGGATTTCGATTTAACTGAAGACCAGCGGCTGCTCAAAGAGAGCGTCGACCGTTTGATTGCCGACCAATACTCCTTCGCCCAGCGCAAGGGATATGCCACGGAAACGCAGGGCTGGAGCCCCAAGATGTGGGAACGGTTCGCCGAAATGGGCCTGCTGGGCCTATCGTTCGAGGAAACGCTCGGCGGTTTCGGCGGCGGACCGGTGGAAACCATGATCGTCATGGAAACCTTCGGCCGCGGCTTGGTCCTGGAACCCTTCTTCGCCACCGTGATACTGGGCGGCGGGTTGTTACGCCGAGCCGGGAACGCGGCGTTGCAAGGGGCACTGATTCCGCAGGTGACGGCAGGTAAGCTGAAATTGGCCTTTGCGCATGTCGAGCGGCAATCGCGCTACAATCTGTCGGACGTGACTGCAACGGCCAAGCGTCAGGGTAGCGGTTATGTGCTGGATGGCGCGAAAAGCGTTGTGTTGCACGGCGATTGCGCCGACAAGATCTTCGTCACCGCCCGCATTTCCGGCGAACGCCGCGACCGCGACGGTGTCGGCTTGTTTCTGGTCGACGCTTCGTCCCCCGGCCTGACGCGGCGCGGCTATCCCACCCAAGACGGGCTGCGCGCTGCGGAAATTACCCTGACCGGCGTGCGCGCCGATGCGGTGTCGGAAAATGCTATGCCGGCTATCGAGCATGTCATCGACGAAGCCATTGCCGCCCTTTGCGCCGAGGCGGTCGGCACCATGCAAGTCATGCACGATACGACCCTGGACTACATGAAAACCCGCAAGCAATTCGGGCGCGCCATCGGATCGTTTCAGGTGTTGCAGCATCGATCCGTCGATATGCTAGTGGCGTTGGAACAAGCGCGCAGCATGGCGATGTTCGCCGCCGTTATGGCGTCGGAGGAAAATCCCATCGAGCGCAAACGTTCTATCTCTGCCGCCAAGGTGCAGATCGGCCGCTCCGGTAAGCATGTCGGGCAGGAAGCGATCCAGTTGCATGGCGGTATCGGTATGACACAGGAATATTCTGTCGGACATTCCTTTAAGCGTATGACTATGATCGAACAGATGTACGGGTCTGCCGACGATCACCTGTCTGTCCTAGCAAAAATGGGTGGGCTTTTCGGGAAAGCGGCGTGACCGTCGTTCTGCTGGATTTGGATGGGACATTATCCGACTCCAAACCGGGTATCGCCGCATCGTTTCGTTACACGGTGGGACAGATGGGGCACGATCCGGACGCGGCCGGCGACCTCACCTGGGCCGTTGGCCCGCCCATCGCCGTATCTATTGCTCGGTTGTTGCAACAATATGGCGACGACCGAGTGGACCGGGCGGTTGGGATTTATCGAAAGCGTTATTCCGAAGTCGGAATTTACGATTGCTCGGTCTATCCCGGCGTTGTCGGCATGCTCGACGCACTGCGCGACGCTGGCCTGACGATGTACATCGCGACGTCGAAACGTCGGGATTTCGCCGACCGGGTGATCGATCATTTATCGTTGCGATCCTATGTCCGCAGCGTCTATGGCGCGCTGCCCGAAGGCGGTTTGGACGAAAAGCAGGACCTGCTGGCGCATATCTTGTCGGTCGAGAATGTCGCGGCGTCCGAAGCCGTCATGATCGGCGATCGGCTGCACGACATGCACGCCGCCCGGAATAACGATATTCGGGGTATTGGCGTGCTGTGGGGCTACGGGGGACACAACGAATTGATGGCGGCCGGTGCCGACGCGGTGGCGGCGCAACCCGGTGAAGTAGTCCGGTTGGTGTTAGGCTAGGTGTACGACACCGTCGTCATTGGCGGCGGCGCAGCCGGCCTATTTTGCGCCTTTACCGCCGGCCGTCGTGGGCGTCGCGTGCTGGTTTTGGAGCACGGCCCACAGGTCGGAGCCAAAATTCTGATTTCCGGCGGCGGGCGTTGTAACTTCACCAACATCGGTACTGTTCCGGATCGGTTTTTCTCCGCCAATCCGCATTTCTGCAAATCCGCGCTGTCTCGTTTCACCCCCGCCGATTTTCTGACGCTGGTGGAAAAGCACCGGATTGCGTGGCACGAAAAGGCCTTGGGTCAGTTGTTCTGCGATGGTTCCGCAAAGCAGATCGTTGCCATGCTGCTGGACGAGTGCGCCGCCGCCGGAGTGGAAATCCGCACCGGGGTGAAAGTCAGGGATATCGTGCGAGCCGGTACATTCCGGGTGGAAACCGATGACGGCGATTTTTTGGCTTCCTCGGTCGTGCTAGCAACCGGTGGGCTGTCGATCCCGAAGATGGGCGCCACCGGTTTCGCACACGAAATTGCCCGTCGTTTCGGCCTGCCGGTGACGGAAACCCGACCCGGATTGGTGCCGCTGACATTGCAGGCGCCAATGCCCATCAGCGGCGTATCGCTCCCGATCGTCGCCAGCATCGGGCGTACATCGTTTAGGGAGGCGATGTTGTTCACGCATCGCGGTCTGTCCGGCCCGGCGATCCTTCAAATATCGTCGGTTTGGCGCGAAGGCGGCGCCGTTACGATCGATCTGCTTCCGGATTTATCCGCCGACTTTCTTGTGACGCGTAAACGTGCCCGCCCGAAGGCCGGTATTCGGACGTTGCTGCACGAAGCGATGCCGCAACGCGCCGCCGACCTTTTTGCCCCCGAAGGCATCGCCGCCGACACCCCGGACAAAATCCTAATTGCGCTTGGCGCCACTTTGAAAGCCTGGAAAATTATCCCGTCCGGCTCCGAAGGCTATGCAAAAGCCGAGGTCATGCTTGGCGGTATCGACACCGACTCACTATCCTCCCGCACAATGGAATCGAAACAAGTGCCCGGACTCTTCGCCATTGGCGAAGCGGTGGATGTTACCGGATGGCTTGGTGGGTACAATTTTCAATGGGCCTGGGCGAGCGGCCATAGCGCGGGATTGGCGGTATGACGAACGACGATATCGTCCGGATGGAGCGTTGCCACGTAAAAGCCTGGCCAGCCTTCGAAACCCGCGATGCCCTCCGTGCCAACAAGAGTGAGACATCTCCCCCCCGGAAGTTTAGACCCTGA
>JBAXFK010000050.1:0-21533 GCA_037139955.1 Rhodospirillales bacterium | reverse complement strand
TGTGCAAACTTCCTGCGCCACGCAGGTTATTTCCAGTCAGCCTGAAAATGCTCTAATGCGCCGCAACCATGCCTTTAGCCGAGGATTGTACATATGCGGTGTCCAAGCATATAGGCACAAGGAGTCCCAATTTCGCGCCAGCGACACCATTTCGGCATCCGACATCCGTTCGTCGATCTTCGATTGCCAGCCTAGACCGTAACAGCCTTCGGGAATATTTGCTGGATCGTGCCAGGCGCGGCGGGTCAACTCGTCCGGATGGGTATTGAAGAAATGAACGATATCGCGCTCCTCCCGCCCGCCGAGTTTGATGCCGACGGGATCGGCCAGGATCAAACGGCGGAGTTTCGACGGACGGGTAACCGCGACCTCGGCCGCGATCCAGCCGCCGAAACCCAGTCCGATCATAGTGACATCGTCGCTCGGCAAGTCGTCGATTATCTCGTGGTACAGATTGATCAAATCGTACATCGTCTCGAAATCCTCGGGCATCGGCGACGCGCCGAACCCCGGATGCGACGGCGCGGCGATCGTTCCGTGCTCGGCTAGCGGTGCGAGGAACGGCGCGCGGGGCGACACGGGATTGGTTCCGTGTACGATCAGGATGGGCCGGCCGCTGCCGCGCCGCAGTATTTCGAGTTCCATCAGACCGCTCGCAATTCGTCGTCGATGGGCGGTAGGTCTTGCAATTGCGGCAGCACTTCTTTCGCCGCGAGGTTGAGGCTTTTCATGGCCTGTGCGTGTGTAACCAGTCCTTGCCGTGTCATCATGATAATGCGTCCGACCCCGCCCACGCGCTGGCGGAATTCCTTGATTTGTCGCACTACCGTATCGGGATTGCCGCAGAACATCTGGCCTTGGGCGATCAGGCTGGCGACGCTCATGTCGGTCGGGCGTTTGGATGCACCGCCGCGCCAGGCCCCCGGCGCCATGTCCGGCGCTACCGCACCGGGCTGGAATTTGGAGAATTGCGGCGCGCTCTTGATGCTCACGGTCAGGAACCAGGGAATTTTCTGCCCGATGCGCATGGCTTCTTCGTCGGTATCGCCGACGTAGCAAAAGGCCATGTAGCTGAAGCGATCCTCCCCGGCTTTCGGCAATCCGGCGATAGCGCGGGCATCCTTGTACGCTTCATAGGCTTTGCGGGTGCGCTCGTAGCCGCCGAACAGCAGCGTGTTGACGAAGCCTCGGCGGCCGAGTTCGGCGCAGGTCGGCAAATCCGACGTCGCGGCCCAGAAATCCGGTCGAGGCGATTGATACGGGCGCGGCCAAACATTGACGTGGGGATGGGTGAAGAACTTGCCCTCCCAACTGAATGGTCCGTCGTGGGTGGTCAGAGATTTCTCGATCAAGTCGATTGCCTCCCACTCCCGTTCGCGGATGTGCATGGGATTGGCATTGCCGGAAACCATTTCGGTGGCGCCGGATTTCACGAAGCCGATATCCAATCGGCCTTTCGAGATCACGTCGATCGTTGCATATTCTGTTGCTATCCGCACCGGATCGGGGCGCACCGTGACCAACGTGCCCAGGGTTAAAATCCGCACCTTGCGAGTCATGCTGGCAACGATGCCGGTGATCACCGGGCTGGCGGCCCACAGGTTATTGATTCCGGAATGGTGTTCATTTGTGACGATATGCAAACCGATATCGTCGCACAGTCGATACTCGTCCCAAATCTCGTCGTAGAGGCGCGCCGCAATTTTGGGATCGCAATACTTGTTGGGCAAGCTGGCACGCACGGAATCGGCGGCATCCAAAACCTCGGCCGGCACGAAAGGGTAGGGATTTTCGCAGTGGTTCCAAAGTTCCATGGAGGTCATGGTCGGGCCGCCTCCTTGACGACATCGTATAGTTTTAGGTGCGGTTTCCGGTGGGGGGAATAGGAATATGCCCGCCGTCGCGCGGATCGAGACCGTGGTCGATGTTAGCCCCTAATCGTTGTATTAGCTCGCTATTAACGCCGCGATTGCTGTTGCATATCGCGGGTCCAGTCGCACTGCCGCAGCGAGATCCGTAGCGGCCGCATCCATCCGATCGAGTGCGACAAAGCAACGGCCGCGATTGTAGAACGCCGATGCGAAGTCGGGCTCCAAGCACAACGCGGTATCGAAATCCTCAAGCGCGCGGGGGTATTGTCCCAGACCGTACAATGCAAATCCACGGCCATTGAACGAGTCGGCAAAGGTCGGGTCCAATCGAATCGCTTCGGTTAGCTCAGTAATTGCGCGTTCGAATTGTTTCAGACCGTTGAATGCGTAGCCTCGGTTATTGAAAACGTCCGCAAAGCCGGGTTCGAGCAGGGCAGCGCGATCCAGTTCCAACAGCGCCCGTGCGTAGTTGCGTTGGCCGTTGTAAGCGAAGCCGCGTGCATTCAGGGCGGCGGCGGTGTCCGCGTCGGCGAGCAACGCGATGGCCGCGTCGTAATCGCGCGCGCGATTTAGCGCCCAGGCGGCGTCGATCATGCAGGCACCGTGGCGCCGCGGCCGATCCGCATGACGAGCCATGCTGCCAGCAGGCAAGCGATCCCGGCGGCGAGGAAGGCGGGCACGTAGCTGCCCGAAACCTCCCGCACGATTCCTGCGCCCATCGCGGCTAGGGCGCTGCCGACTTGATGCAGGGCATAGACCCAGGCCACCAGCACCGGGGCCCGGTCTTTGCCGAAAACCTCGTTTAGGAGTTTGACGATGGGCGGCACCGTTGCCACCCATTCCACCCCGTTGAACACGGCGAACGCGGTCAAGCTGACCATGTCGAAGCCGCTATAGGGCAGCAGCATCAACGACACGCCGCGCAGCACGAAAATTCCCAACAGCATCGCCCGCGCATCGCACCGATCCGTCAGCCATCCCGCCGCGATCGATCCCAACAGGCTGGACACGCCGAGCGAGCCGAGCAGGCCGGCGGAAACGACTTGGGAATAGCCCTCATCGACGCAGTAGGCGATGAAATGGGTACCGACGAGGCCGGCGGTGGAGAAGCCGCAGATCGCGAAACTGACCGCGATCAGCCAGAAATCGAACGAGCGCACGCCGTCCGCCAGCCCGCGCAGCGTCAGAAGAAACGGATTGCCCGCTCGGCGTGGCGGCGCGGTGGCCTCGAACTGTCCGCCCAGCGATCCCAGGCCGATCGCGCGCGGCGATTCCGGTAAAAACAGAAAGACCACTGGCAACAGGCAGACGACAACCACCGCCACCGCGACCGAGACGGCCCGCCATCCGTGATCTTGCGCCACGCGCCCGAGGATCGGCAGGAACACCAATTGCCCCGCCGCGTTGGCCGCCATCAGCATCCCCATCGCGAGGCTGCGATGCGCGGTAAACCACCGATTGGCCACAGCCGCCGCCATGCCCATGGCGCCGCCGCTGACCCCGATGCCGATCAGCGCGCCCCAGGTCATGAACAAATGCCATGGTTCGGAAATGAATATCGAGAGCACGGTTCCCGCGAGCAAGACGGTCAGACAGCTCAGGATGGTGTTCTTCAGACCGATTGCCTCCATCAGTCCGGCCGTGAAGGGGCCGACCAAACCGAGCAGCAGAAGGTTCAGCGAGATAGCGGCGGAGATGGTGGCGACGTCCCAGCCGAAGGCGTCGCGTAACGGCACGATAATCACGCCGGGTGCGCTGCGCACGCCGACAGTTCCCATCATGGTGACGAAGGTCACGCCCAGGGCGATCCAGGCGGAGTGCAGGCGTCCCGCGATTAAACGGGCGAAGGTCGGTGCGAACATGCGGCGATTATGGCCGGAAAGCCGCGTCGAACCCAAATCGGCGCGCAAAGCCGTCGTGTCCAGCCGGGGTGATTCCCACGGCACGCGTGTCGCGCTGGCGCACGATCCATCCGAGTTCGAAGCAGCGGCAGGCGAGAGCCGCGCCGACCCGGCCGGCCAAATGCGGGCGCCGCTCGCTCCAATCCAAACACGGCCGGCAAAACACCCGCTTCCCCGCCACCGGCTCGGCGCCGAAATCCTGGAGGAAAGCGACCCCCGATGCCGTGACCTCGCCGCCATCCGCCGACAACGCCACATGTCCGGCGGCGAGCAAGGAGTCCGCCAGAGCGACACCCAGCCGGCCGGCGAGGTGGTCGTAACAGGTGCGTGCGGTGCGCAGGGGTTCGCCGCCCCTCCAGGTTCGTGGCGGTTCGGGACCGCCGACGGCCATGATGCTTTCGAGCATTTGCCCCACCGCTGGGCTCGCGAGACGGAAATAGCGATGCCGCCCCTGCTTTTCCATCGACAGCAACCCGGCCTCGGTCAACTTGCCCAGATGCCCGCTGGTGGTTTGCGGCGTGACCCTTGCGGCGAAGGCCAGTTCTTTGGCTGTCAGCGCCCGCCCATCGAACAATGCGAGCAGGATATTGGCGCGCGCGGGATCGCCCAGCAGGGCTGCGACGGTGGCGAGGTGGGTGGTATCGCTCATGGCGGCGACCATACGCCGGTTTGGGGCGGGTAACAGTGGAGGAACGGTTCGGCCTGGGCCGAAGTTTCGGGGCTTGCCGGTCGCGGGCAACGGTCGCACTGTCCGGCTATGTGGGCCGTTCTGTTCGAAGTCACTCCGAAAGCCGATCGTTGGGACGAATACCTCGCCCACGCGGCATCTTTGCGGCCGGAACTATTGCGGATCGACGGCTTCCTCGACAACCGCCGCTTCGCCAGCCGCACACGGCCGGGCACCTTGCTGTCGTTATCGTACTGGCGGGACCAAGCTGCGTTGATCGTGTGGCGCTCGCACGGTTTGCATCGCGACGTGCAGGCAGCCGGGCGCTCCCATGTGTTCGAAGACTACCGCTTACGGGTGGGGGAGGCAGTTGCTGACGCGACGAACGCGACCCGCTGCGTCTCGATCGTCGAAACCCCGACCGTCGGGCCGCCATCGGGGGCTAAAGAATGGGACATGTTCGACGGCGTGACGGTGCCGGGCGCGACGGCGATGCTGCTGACCTGGAACGATGCCGCGTCCATGGCTGCCTGGACCGAGGCCGGCGGGGAGCGTCGCACCGACATCGCCATCGCCCGGGATTACGGGATGCGCGACCGGCACGAGGCCCCCTGAGCCGCGATCAACGAATGCCGAAGCCGAAACCGACGACCGGCGGCGCATAATAATACGCGGGCGGGGCGTAGTAGACCGGCGGCGGCGCGTAATAAGTGGAGCGCCAATGCCGGTGTTCCTGCCACTCGTGCTCGCGCCATTCGTGTTCCCGCCATTCGGGGCGGCGCCATCCGTCGCGATCCGCGAAAGCGGGGGCGGCGGCGCTCAGGACGAATGCGGATGCCAGGGCAGCCAAAACAACAATACGTGTCTTCACGGAACCCTCCTTCCGGCCGATTGGGTGGCCGGCGGTGGTAACGTGCCAAACAATCGTGGCGAATATCCGGCTAAATCGCGGCAGGTGCTTTCAATTCCGCGGGAGCATGGTCTATGTTCCCGACTCGGATGCGAGGGCTGGTCTATGGCTGTGTGGGCGGTTGTCAAGCGGAGGGCGAAGGCGGTGCTGGCACCGCTCTTTTTCTTGTGCGTTGCCGCTTTCTTCGGTTGGAACGTCACAAAAGGCAGCCACGGTTTGGTCGCCAGCGGCGAGCGACAGGCCATGTTGGTGCAGGTGCAAGCCGATAATGCTTCGGCCCGAGCCGAACGCGACGGATGGGCACGGCGGGTCGCGGGTTTGCGCGCATCGAACCTCGATCCCGACACTTTGGACGAGCGCGCGCGCGCTATGCTGAACTTGGCGGACCCTACCGATGTGGTGGTGCAGTATCCGTCCAAGGAAAAGCTTTTCTAATAACCTCGGAGTTTGCCTTATGAACGTCGCCACGATGCCCGCCCAGTTGCATGGCGTATCGGAAACCGAATGGCGCATCCGTTGCGACCTCGCTGCTTTGTATCGGCTGGTGGCGCACCACCGCTGGACGGATTTTATCTATACCCACCTCAGCGCCCGATTGCCGGGGCCGGACCATCATTTCTTGATCAATAAATATGGGGTGAATTTCCATCGGATGCGGGCGTCCGATCTTGTGAAGATCGATACCGATGGCAACGTGGTGGAAGAGGGCGATCTTTCGTCCCGCAAGGTCAACGCTGCCGGTTTTACCATTCACTCCGCCATCCACATGGCGCGGCCCGATCTGATGTGCGTGATCCACACCCACACGTCCGCCGGTATCGCCGTGTCCGCCATGAAGGAAGGTTTGCTGCCTTTGTCGCAGCACGCGCAGAAATTTTACGGCCGCATCGGCTACCACGGCTACGAAGGCATCGCCCTCGATCTGAGCGAACGGGAGCGGCTTGTCCGCGATCTCGGCACCCATAAGGCGATGATCCTGCGCAATCACGGGCTGCTGGTCGGCGGCACTTCGATCGCCGAAGCGTTCCACATGATCTACATGCTGGAACGTGCTTGCGCCGCCCAAGTCGCCGCTTTGTCGCAAGGCCGCGAAATCGTGCTGCCGCCGCACGAGGTCTGCCAGCACACGTCCGACCAATTCCACAGCTTCGAAGCCGATGCCGCGCATTACGACATGGTGTGGGACGCCGCCTTGCAACTGATCGAGGGTGGGGCGTCCGACTATCGTAGCTGATGTGGCCGCGCCGCTGCTGCGTATCGAGGGGCTGCGGACCGTCTTCCGCACCCCCAACGGCCAAGTGGCGGCGGTGGACGGCGTCGATCTAACCGTCGCGCGCGGCAAAACGCTCGGCATCGTCGGTGAATCCGGCTGCGGTAAATCCGTGCTCTCGCTGTCAGTCATGCGGCTGGTGGCTCCGCCCGGCCGGGTCGCCGCCGGACGCATCCAGTTCGATGGCCGCGACCTGCTGACCCTGCCGCCCGCCGAAATGCGCGCGATCCGAGGCCGTCGCATCGGCATGATTTTCCAGGAGCCGATGACCTCGCTGAACCCCGTTTACACGGCGGGCGAGCAAATCGTCGAAGCCATGCGCGCGCACGATGCCCGCGCTTCCACCGTGGATCTGCGCAGGCGCGCGGTGGCGGCGTTGGACCGGGTGCGCATTCCCGCCCCCGACAGGCGTTTCGGCGAGTACCCGCACCAAATGTCCGGCGGCATGCGCCAGCGTGTCATGATTGCCATGGCGCTGGCCTGCGAACCCGACCTACTGATCGCCGACGAGCCCACGACCGCGCTGGATGTCACCGTTCAGGCACAGATCCTCGATCTGCTGCGCAGCCTACAACGCGAGTCCGGCATGGCTATCGTGCTGATCACGCACGATTTGGGCGTCGTCGCCGAAATGGCCGACGACATTGCCGTCATGTATGCTGGCCGCGTGGTCGAACACGCCCCCACCGCCGCCATTTTCGACGATCCGCAGCACCCGTACACGCTCGGCCTTCTTGGATCGATCCCGCGTATCGAGGCGACAACCGATCGCCTGCTGGCCATCGAGGGTACGGTCCCGCCGCCCTTCGATCCGCCGCCTGGATGCCGGTTCAACCCGCGTTGCGTGTTCGCCGATCCCAGTTGTACGGAAGCCGTGCCGCCGCTGCGCAAGATCGGCCCAGATCATGCTGTTGCCTGCTACCGCGCTCCGGTGGAGGCGATATGAGCGGTCCGTTGTTGGAGGTCGAGGGCCTGACAAGGCATTTCGCCGTCGAGCGCGGGCTGGTGTTCAGTCGAACGGCGGGCGTCGTGCGCGCGGTGGACGGTATATCGTTTTCTTTGGCGCGCGGCGAAACGCTGGCCCTGGTCGGTGAGTCCGGCTGCGGTAAATCCACTACCGCCCGGCTCGTGCTCCGTCTGATCGAGCCGACCGCCGGCACGGTTCGGTTCGAGGGCAGGGACATAACCGCCATGGTCGGCGAACCCTTGCGCGCCCTGCGCAAGCGCATGCAGATCGTGTTCCAGGACCCATTCGCGTCGCTGAACCCGCGCATGACGGTGGGTGAAACGCTGGAAGAACCCCTTATTGTCCACGGTATCGGCACCGCCGCATCCCGCCGCGCTCGGGCGATCGAACTGCTGAATCTGGTCGGGCTTGCCGACTACCATGCGCAACGGTACCCGCACGAATTCTCCGGCGGCCAACGCCAGCGCATCGGCATTGCGCGGGCTTTGGCGGTCGAACCGTCGTTCATCGTTTGCGATGAGCCGGTGTCGGCGCTGGATGTGTCGGTGCAAGCGCAGGTGATCAATTTGCTCCAGGATTTGCAACGAAAACTGGGGCTGTCGTACTTGTTCATCGCGCACGATTTGGCGGTCGTGAAGCACATGGCGGACCGGGTGGCGGTCATGTACCTCGGTCAAATCGTGGAAATCGGGCCGGCTGCGGCGCTGTTCGCGGCCCCGCGGCATCCCTACACTCGCACGCTGCTGGCCGCGATCCCGCGCCCCGATCCGCGGCACGATAAGACCCATGCCGTCGCGACCGGCGACGTGCGCAGCCCGATGAACCCGCCAGCCGGATGCCGGTTTCATACCCGATGTTCGTTCGCGGTGGACCGATGCCGGACGGAAATGCCGGCGCTGGCGGACGTGTCCGATGGGCATCTTGCCGCCTGTCATCGATGGGTGGAATTGCCGATCGCCGAAGCCGCAGCGGTCGCTTCCATTGCCCCGGCTGCTGTCCGGCGGCTCGCACTTTATGCCGCACGGCGGGCGGATTCAGTTACCGAGCGTTGATGACGATATCGGCGATGATCCCGGTTGCAATAGCACCGAGGACGAAGCGTCCGTCGATTTCCCGCCATTCGTAGCCACGCGGCGGCTCGCGCAGACGATAGTCGCCATAGTCGAACCGGCGGCCGCGTTCCCAGTCGTGGCGATCCATCCGATGGCCTTCGCGCCATTCTTGGTGGCGGTCGTGCTCGCGATATTCCTCGTGTCGGCGGTCGTCCCGATCGCGATCCTCGTGACGATGCTGGGCGAAGGCTGCCGTGCCGCCGCCCATAAACACCGTAAGGCTGAGTGCGATAGCTGCGATTTTGCGCATTTGCGAGGCTCCGATCTTTTGGCGACAGTGTTATGTATGGGATCGGTTTGCGTCGGTGCCATGGCGCCATTGCGGACGAAATGCGTTATCGAATCACGAATGCGTGCGCCAAAATCGGCGGTGCGTATCGCGCAAGCGGCGACCGTTTCGGACAAACCCCACCGTGACGCAGCCTCCGCCATGGCGTAAACCGCTGCGAGATGCCTGGAGTGCACTGCCCATGACCGAAGTCAACGCCAACATCGCCTCCCCCCGAATGCTGCTAGTTGCCGGCGGCGCGGTGAAACAGGTCGCCGATGTGCTGGCCAAATTCGGGCTCTCGCGCCCGTTGGTCGTCACCGATCCGATGATGGTGAAGTTGGGATTGGTGCGATCGGTGTTGGACCCGCTGGACGCTGCGGGCATCGTGCCGGGCGTGTTCAGCGACACCGTGCCCGAACCCGATGACACCGCGATCGAGCGTGGGGTCGCGGCGATGAACGCCGGCAGCTACGATTGCTTGATCGGCTTCGGCGGCGGATCGCCGATCGATACGGCGAAAGCGATGGCGGTCCTCGGCTTGGGCGGCGGCAAGATGCGCGATTACAAAGTGCCCTTCGCTGCGGATCTGGGCAAAGTGCCGGTTATCGCCATTCCCACGACCGCCGGTACCGGCAGCGAATGCACCCGCTTCACAGTCATCACCGACCATGAGCGCGACGAGAAAATGCTGATCGCCGGGTTCGGTTGTCTGCCCCTTGCGGCGATCGTGGACTACGAACTGACATTTTCCGTGCCGCCGCGCACCACCGCCGATACCGGCATCGACAGCTTCACCCATGCGCTGGAAGCCTATGTGTCGAAGCGGGCCAATCCGTTCTCCGACGCTTTCGCTTTGGCGGCGATGGAACTGATCGGCAAACATCTGCGCACCGCTTACGCCGAACCGCGTAACGCCGTCGCTCGGGAAGGTATGATGATCGGTGCGACGCAGGCCGGGTTGGCGTTCTCGAACAGCTCCGTTGCGCTGGTGCATGGCATGTCGCGCCCGATCGGGGCGCATTTCCATGTGCCGCACGGGTTGTCCAACGCGATGTTGATGCCGGCGATCACCCGCTTTTCCATCCATGGCGCCGCGAAGCGCTACGCCGAGGCCGCTCGTCGGGTCGGTTTTGCCGAGGCATCGGACTCCGACGCTCTCGCCGGCGCGAAACTGGTCGCGGGGTTGGAGGCTTGGAACAAGGAACTCAAAGTCCCGACACCGGCCGAGTTCGGAATCACGGAAGAAGCCTGGAACGGCAAAATGGCGCTGATGGCGGAGCAGGCTTTGGCCTCCGGCAGTCCCAACAACAACCCGCGCGTGCCGGATGCTTCCGAAATCGTGTCGTTGTATCGCGAAGTCTGGATCGGCGCGGCGAGCAATAGGCCCGGCGCATGAGCACGATAACCCCCGCGCTGAAGGCCCGCGCCGGACTGATCCTGGACGACGCAACCATCCCGGAATTGCCCAATCGCTACCGGGGCAAGGTGCGCGACAATTACGATTTACCGGATGGGCGGCGCATCCTGATCACCACCGATCGCCTGAGTGCTTTCGACATCGCCTTGGCCTGCGTCCCCTGCAAAGGGCAGGTGCTGACCCAGACCGCGCGTTATTGGTTCGAGGCGACAAAGGATATTTGTCCGAACCATGTGCTGGAATATCCCGATCCCAACGTGGTGATCGGCCAGCACCTGAACATCCTGCCGGTTGAGATCGTGGTGCGCGGCTACCTCGCCGGCACGACGGGAACGTCCATCCTGACGATGTATAAGAACGGCCAGCGTACGATGTACGGCACCGCAATGCCGGACGGGATGCGCGACAATCAGGAACTGCCGCATCCCATTATCACCCCTACCACCAAGGCGATGGACGGCGCGCACGACATGCCGCTGACGTCCGAGGACATCGTGGCCGGCGGGTTGCTCTCGGCCGCGCAATGGCGGGAAGCGACGGATTATGCCTTTGCGCTGTTCGCGCGTGGGCAGGCCATGGCGGCGAAGAACGGGTTGATTCTGGTCGATACCAAGTACGAGTTCGGCACCGATGCGAACGGCCGCATCGTGCTGGCGGACGAGATCCACACGCCGGACAGCAGCCGCTATTGGTTCCAGGAATCCTATCGGGAGCGGTTCGAATCCGGCGCGCGCCCCGATAGTTTCGACAAGGACGTCATGCGCGCTTGGGTCGCGGCCCGTTGCGATCCCTACAAGGAGCCGATTCCGACCATCCCGACCGAGATCGTGCTGGAAACCGCGCAAGTCTACGTGGCTGCGTTCGAACGTATTACCGGCCAGACATTCGATTATCCCGATGCGTCGGAACCCGTACTGACCCGCATCCGTCGCAATCTGGAGCGTTATTTTGGGTGATGCAGTTCATTGGGGTGTTTGAACCGGCACGATGAACCAGCGATAAGATCGGTCGGCAATATACGCGACATCCCCCCCCCGGCCATTCGTCGGCCGAGGGAGAATTCGGTTCCTAGCCGTCCCAAACGCTGGACGGCATCGGCAGTTTTGCAAAAGCCTCGTCGCCCAACGGGGCATCCGGGGCGACACTGTGTATTCCCAGAAGCATGAACCACTGTCGTACATGCTGGCCGGAGTGCCATGTCGAGCGCTCCATCAATTCGTGCAACGATTGCGGGCCGTAATAGGTCTGCACGATTTCCTTGCCGGCTTTGTCCGACTTTGCGGCCCAATAGGTGCGCAACCGGTCCAGCACTGTTTGCCCGTATTCCGAGATCGACACGAAGGTCGTCATCTCCTCGGACGGACCGGTCGAGATCAGCGCATGCGTCAGCTCGGCACCATCGGCAACTTCCAGGAAGGTTTCCACGATCCGGAAGATGTGGTGGCTTAGCACGCGGAAGCTGCGCGGTCGTCCAGGTGCTTGGGATTCCATCTCGGTATCCGGCATCAGCCGGATGTTGCGGATGGCGGCGCTCAGGAAAATGTCCATGCGCCCGACCAATTCGGTGGGCGATAGCACAGGGCCAGCGTTCTCGTTCAAGCCGAGGAACTTGACCACATGGGACAGATTCTGTGCGAACGTCCAATCGTCGCCGCGCGATAGCACGGGGATCGAGCGCGCGCCGAGGCGCTGAAGTTCGGGAAGGCCCTCGGGGTCGGCGAGGATGTTGACCGAATCGAACTCGATCGCACGGACCGAGAGAAACTCCTTGAGTTTCAGACAACTCGTTCAACCGGGCTGCCAGAAGACCTTTAGCGGTTGTGCGGGATTCATGGTAAGTACCTCGATTTAAGCTGTCAGATTAGGTCGGGGTCCGAGGCCGGTCAATGGCAATATCCAACCAGCCTCGCGCATCGAAACGCGCGATGTCGCCGGGGCGCAGCAGGACGGTGGTATTGTCGGATTCTACGATGGCGGGGCCGGTCACCCGTGCCCCGTCGGCGAGGGCAGCGAAGTCATGCACCGGGATGTCGGTCCAGCCTTCCAAATAGACGCGGCGGGTTCGCACTGCGGGCGTCCCAGGGGCGCGGTTTGCAGTCTGGGGAGCGGCGGGCAGGCGCCCGACGACCGCGACGCGGGCATTGACCAACACCACGTCCCGATCGCGCAATGCGTATGTATAAAGCCGTTCGTGCGCTTGGTGGAACGCTTCCTCCAGCGCTTGCGGGCTGTCCCGGTCCACGGTGTCGAGGTCGACCGCGATCTCGAATACTTGCTCCCCGTAGCGCATATCGGCGGCACGGCGGATGGCGACGTCGCCGTCGAACCAGGACAGCCGGGCGCGGCCTTCGGCTTCCATCGCGTCGAAGGATGCTTTCAGCGCGGCCGTGTCGATGCCTTGGAGTTGCCCCTGCGACCGCGTCAATTCCACCCGCAAATCGGTATTCAGCATGCCCCAAGCCGACAAGACCGAGGCTGCGACCGGCACTACCACCCGCTGGATGCCTAGTTCCGCCGCCACGGCGGACACATGCAGTCCGGCCGCACCGCCGAACGCCAGCAGGCTGTAGCCGCGGGGATCGACGCCGCGACGCACGGTGGCAACACGCACGCCGTCCGCCATGCGGGTGTTGACCAGCCGATGGATGCCGCTCGCGGCGCGATCCGGTTCGATGCCGAGCGAGGCGGCGAGCGTGGCGACGACTCGGTGGGAGGCGGCGGCGTCCAGGGTGCGGCGGCCCCCGAGAAAATTCGTCGGATCGAGGTAGCCCAACGCCAAATTGGCATCGGTAACGGTGGCGCAACTGCCACCCTGGCCGTAGCAAGCCGGTCCCGGAACGGCCCCCGCGCTGTCCGGCCCCACCGCCAACAACCCGGCCCGATCCAGCTTGCCGATCGATCCACCGCCTGCGCCTAGCGTCACGATGTCCAGGCTGGGCAACGCGATACGTGCATTCGCGACAGTCTTTCCGTCGGACATCGACGGCTGGCCGTCCCGCACCAGCGCGATATCCGTGGACGTGCCGCCCATATCGAAGGCGATCAGGTTTTTGCCCATGCCTTCTCGTGCCAACGCAACGGCGGCTGCAACGCCCCCGGCCGGGCCGGACAAAGCGGTGCCGGCCGCGAGGCGGATTGCTTCTTGCACAGAAGCCACCCCGCCATGCGACAGGATGACCAATAATTCCCCCGCGTAGCCTGCTTTTGCCAGTCTGGTTTGCAGGTTTGTCAGGTAGGTCTCGATCACCGGCCCGACGGCGGCGTTGGCGACGGTGGTCGAGAAACGTTCGAACTCTTTGATCTGCGGTAATACGTCCGACGATGTCGTGACGTAAACGTTCTGTAAGCGCGCGCGAACGGCGGCGGCGGCTTGTTGCTCGTGCGCGGGATTGCGCCAGGAATGGAGGAAGCAGATCGCGACGGCCTGCACATCCCCCAGTTTTTCGATCGCGGCATGTAACGAATCCGGGTCCAGCGCTGTTTCGACAGACCCGTCGGGCCGGATGCGCTCGCGCACTGGCAGCCGTAAATGCCTCGGCACCAGCGGGGGCGGCGGGGTCATGCGCAGATTGTAACGTTCGGGCTTCAATCCTTCCCGCATTTCGACGATATCGCGATGACCCTCGGTCGTGAGCATGCCGACGCGCGCGGTTTTACCTTCCAGCAATGCGTTGGTGGCGGCGGTGGTACCGTGTACGATGCGGGTTGTTTGCTCGAACAACGCCCGTGTCGTAAGCCCCAGCCGTTCGGCGGCCAAACTCAATCCCTGCAGTACCCCGTCCGACTGATCGGCTGGCGTGGTGGACGCTTTAGCGAGGATCGTTTTGCCCGTGGCGGAGGTCGCCACGATGTCCGTGAAGGTACCGCCGACATCGATGCCGATTGTATATGTCATTCAGGCCGCTCGCCGATCGAAAAGCAGGTACGTGCGGGCGCGGCGCCTTGCCGCATTTGCCCGACGTTTGCCGGCGGCAGGCGGTGCTAAACGCGGGGGGGCGAATGGGTTCTTCATGGCCAAGAGATTGGCGCGACCCGCGATGCCCGCGCAAGGGGTGTGCCACCTGGGGCGTGCCAACTGTCACGTGTCAACTGGCACGTGACAGCCCGCTGCACCAGGGGCAGGATCGCGGCAAAGGGAGAATAACCATGGACGCGACGACCGAAGACACGCGCCTTCCGGCCGATTTCGACGCACAAACCATCGTGCGGGATGCGAAAGCAATCCAGCCCGAACTCCGTCGCCACAAGGATCGGATCGAAGCCGAACAATGTTTCCCGGCCGCACTGGTGGCGCAACTGCGCGACGCCGGATTTTATCGGATGGTGGTGCCCAAATCCCTCGGCGGGCTGGCGGTCGATCCCATTACGTATACCCGCGTCGTGGAAAATTTGTCCGAGGGGTTGGGGTCCGTCGGCTGGAACCTTGCTAACAACACTATTGTCCAACTCGTGATGCTCGGTCTCCCCGATGCGGGGATCGACGAAATCTACGGTGGCGGCAAAGGCACGATCGGGGCCGGCACCGCTGTGCAGGGTGGCGGCACGGCAGTGCAGGTGCCCGGCGGTTACCGAGTCACCGGCCATTGGAGTTTCGGGAGCGGTAGCCCGGAAGCGGAATGGATGCTGGGCAGCTTCCAAATCCTGGACGATGGCGTGCCCCGTAAGCGGGACGACGGCGGCATCTACTGGCGCGGTGTGTTTCGCAAGGACGAAACCGCGATCGTGCCGGGAAGTTGGGATGTCGCCGGGCTGCGTGGCACCGGCAGCTTCGACTGGACCGTGGACAATGTGTTTTTACCGGAACGACGCAGCATAATTCACGCTGGGGTACCGCTGGACAATCAATGGGCGAAATGGCCCGGCACAACATTCCAAGTCCCCAGCCAATGCTGGATCGGCCCGCATCATAGCTCGGTGATCACAGGGATCGCTCGGGCCGGGATCGAGGCGCTGATTGCATTGGCAGTGGAAAAAGTGCCGCGGGGTCGCGCAAGCACCGCGCGGGTGTGCGAAAGCCCGCAAGTGCAAGAAGCTGTGGGACGTGCCGACGCGATCCTAAGCGCCGGCCGCGCCCACCGTACCGCGATGATCGCCGAGTTGTGGAACACCCATGCGCGGGGGGAGGAAATAACGTTGCACCAAAAGGCCCGTTGCCGGCTGGCATCCACATTCGCGGCCGACTGCGCGCGCGACGCGATGAATTCGGTCTACCGCCAGGGGGGCAGCACGTCGTTCAAGCGCGAAAGCCGGCTGGCGGAATGCTGGCGGGATTTGCAGGTGGTGGGGCAGACGGTGACGATCGCGCCGGAGTGGTATCCGATCGGCGGACGGGTCTTGCTGGGTATGGATCCGGGGTCTCGGTTGCGGTAGCGGGCGATTGTTGCTCTGCTGCGTCGTCGTCCGATGGTAATGCCATATCCACGTAAAAATCGACCAACGGGAGGGAAATTCCGATCTTCGGCATATCGAGATCGACCGTGCCCTCGGTCGTCGCAGCGGACCTAATGCCATTGGTGCGGGCACCGGCTGCGGCAGTGTTTTAAACCTCGGCTATGGCGTACCCGGCTTGTAGCAAACGCTGCCGGCCAAGCGAGGACCGCCCCTACGCACGATCCCTACACCACTCCGCCACCTGAGCATGCGTCCCGAACCAACACCCACCCTTCGCCTTCATATGCGCGATCAGACGCGCTAACAGCGGAAGCCGAGACCGATGCCCAATGATGTGCGGGTGCATGGTCAGCAGAAACATCCCGCCTTCCTCCCAAGCCCCATCGAACTCGGCCGTGAAAATCTCCTCCACTGCGCTTGGCGGCGTGTATGGCCGTAGGCCGGCGAAGCGCAGCATGTTGAAATACACCGCGTCGTCGCGGATCCATTCAGGCGGCAACTCGACAATTCCCGTCGGCTCGCCCTGATCCATCAACTCGTAGGCGTCGTCGTCGCCCATCAACGACGAATCGTACAGCAGCCCCATCTCCCGAATAATATCCAGCGTATTGACCGAGAAATCCCAGCTCGCAGTCCGAATCCCCACGATGTCGCGACCCGACAACCGCGCCAGCACATCCCGAGACCGGAGCGTCAGGTCCCGTTCGACGTCACGGCTCAGCCCGGTATTGGCCTCGTGAATCCACGAATGGATGCCGATCTCGTGCCCGTCGTCGGCCAACGCGCGGACTTCCTCGGGGTGCAATAGGGCGGCGACAGCGGGGTAATAGAAGCTGGCGGGGATCGATTCTCGCTCCAACAACCGGCGGATGCGAGGGATGCCTTGGCGGGCACCGTATTGGCCTTGGCTGATGCGCATGGGCGATTCGTCGCCGTCGCGCAGCGGGTTGGTTTCGTGGTCGGCGTCGAAGCTGAGTGCCACCGCGCACCGGGCACCGTTCGGCCAAGACTTCGGTGCAAGCGACCGTCCGGCCCGAGCACGGCCGACGATACGGCGCCACGTGGCTTCCGGCCATTGCCAGGGTTCGCCTTCGGGGTGCGTGTTCATGGGCCGGGTTCCCTCTATCGCCTAGACCCGTATGCTGCCCTCGAAACGCCTGCCAAGGAAAGCCCCGTATGTCCGACGATCCCGCCCTATTATCAGCCGAGGATATGCTCGCAGCCTTCGCTCGGCGTCGTCTGAGCCCGGTGGATGTGCTGCAAGCGGTGACCGAACGGGTGGCCCGCCTCAACCCTCACATCAACGCTTTCGCGTGTATGAACCCCGACGCGGCGAACCAAGCAAAAGCCAGTGCTGCCCGCTGGCGGGCCGGCCGCCCGATCGGCCCGCTCGACGGCGTGCCGACCACGGTGAAGGATTTGGTGGATGTAGCCGGTTTTCCGACACGCCGAGGCAGCCGCACGACCGATCCGTCCCCGGTGCAGGACGACGCGCCGATGGTCGTCGGATTGAAAGCGGCGGGCGCGGTGATTTTGGGCAAAACCACAACCACCGAGTTCGGTTGGAAAACACCTGGCGACAACCCGCTGCATGGCATCACCCGCAATCCCTGGAATGGGGATTACACGACAGGCGGTTCGTCCTCGGGCGCGGGCGCGGCCGGGGCCGCCGGGTTCGGGCCGCTGCATATCGGCACCGACGCGGGCGGATCGGTGCGCATTCCCGCCGCTTGGTGCGGGCTGGTGGGGCTGAAGCCGAGTTACGGGCGCATTCCGCAATGGCCGGCCAGCGCGTTTGCCTCGGTGTCCTGCGCGGGGCCGATGACGCGAACCGTGCGGGATGCCGCGCTTATGTTCTCGGCGATGGCACGCTTCGACGCTCGCGATCCGTTCTGCGTGCCCGACGATCCCCGCGACTGGCGCGACGGGATAGAAGCAGGCGTTGCGGGGTTGACGGTCGCCGTTATGGGTCGGCCAGGCTTCGATGCCCCGGTCGACGCCGATGGCATCGCGGCGGTGGAGCAAGCCGCCCGCATGCTGTCCGATGCTGGCGCGATCGTCGAAGCCTGCGACCCCGATTTGCCCGATATCGGCTTGGTTTTTGCGCGGCTTTGGGGCGCTTCCCTCGCCCGACTGGCGAACACGATGTCGCCCGAGAAGCGCGCCATGCTCGATCCCGGCATACTGGAGGTCGCGGACCAACTTGCCGGCATGACCGCCATCGAGTTCATGGACGCCGAGGCCATGCGCGCCCAGGCTGGCCACACCATGGCGCGGCTACACCAGCGCTACGATCTGATCTTGTGCCCGACCGTCCCGAACGGTCCCAGTCTCGCCGATGCACCGACGCGCGACCCGGTGCGGTCGCTGATGACGGCTTGGGCGCCCTGGACATTCGGGTTCAACATTTCCCGCCAGCCGGCGATTACCATGCCGCTCGGCTTTCGCGCCGACGGTCTGCCGAACTCGGTCCAAATCGCCGCCGCCCAATATCGCGACGATCTGGTGTTCCGCGCGGCCAGGGCAATCGAACGGGAATTGCCCATTCCGGTCGCGGAGCCCGCATGATCGCTCAGGTGCGCGGTCGGGCGGGACGCCGAGGATCGTTGTGACGGTGTCGAACCCGTGGACCGGACTCGCCGGACACGGCACACTGGTTCCATGCCGACCCGCACGCTTTCCGATCTCGCCGCCACCGAACGCCTTGCTGCCGATCTGGCCGCGTTGGTGCGACCGGGCGATACCATTTTGCTGCATGGCGACCTCGGCGCCGGGAAGACCGCCTTTGCCCGCGCTTTCTTGCGCGCTTTGACCGGCTATCCCGCGCTGGATGTCCCAAGCCCCACCTTCACTTTGGTGCAGACCTACGACACGCCGAAGGGCCCCGTGCATCACTACGACCTCTGGCGCTTGACCGACTGCGGCGCGATGGAGGAACTCGGCTGGGACGATGCCGTGGACGACATCGTGTTGGTAGAATGGCCCGATCGCCTCGGCCCGCTGACACCGCCGCACGCGCTGAATGTGACCCTAAGCCCGACCGGCGACGACAGTCGGGACGCAAGCCTGACCGGTTGGACCGACCGACTATGACCCGCGATGCCGAGATCGCCGCGTTCCTCGACCGCCACGGTTACGGCGATGCACAGATAAGCCCACTGGCGCAGGACGCCAGTTTCCGTCGCTATTTGCGGGTCCAAGGCGGTTTTGTTCTGATGGACGCCCCGCCGCCCGAGGATGTGCGCCCTTTCCTCCGCATCGCCGAACATCTCGCCGCGATTGGCTTGTCGGTGCCGCGCATCCTGGCGGCCGAACCGGATAACGGGCTGCTGCTGGAGGAAGACCTCGGCGACGATCTTTTTTCGAGCGTCCTGACGCCGGACAACGCCGATACGCTGTTCGGTGCCGCAATCGATGCGCTGGTCGGCATCCAACGCGCCGCGCCGCCCGACCTGCCGCCCTGGAACGCCGCCCTTATGGCCGAAACCGCGCTCGGCACCCTGTTCGACTGGTGGTGGCCGGCAGTGTTCGAAACGCCCGCACCGCCCGAGGCCCGAACCGACGTTGCTGCCGCGCTCGCAACGATGTTGCGTCCTGTCGAAGCAGGCCCCCAAACCTTCGTCCATCGGGATTATTTTGCCGGCAATCTGCTCTGGCTGCCGGATCGCGCCGGGGTGCGCCGTGTCGGCATCATAGATTTCCAGGGCGCCGCGTTCGGGCATCCCGCTTACGATCTGGTTTCGCTGTTGCAAGACGCTCGCCGCGACATCGATCCCGCGCTCGCCGAGCGGATGCTGGCGCGGTACATCGCGGTCCGTCCGGATTACGATCCCGCGATCTTTCAAGCGGCGTACGACGCGTGCGCGGCGCAACGGCATTTGCGGGTAGCGTGCCAGTGGGTGCGCCTCGCTCGGCGAGACAATAAACCGCAATATCTCGCTTATGGCCCGCGCACCTGGGCATTGTTGGAAAAGGCACTCCTGCGCCCGGCCGCTCAGCCGCTGGCGGAAGCGCTGGACCGGTGGGTGCCGAAACGGCTACGGGGCAACCCATGACGATCCGCCCCCGCACCGCCATGGTCCTCGCCGCCGGCCTCGCCACGCGGATGCGACCGCTCACCGACCGTACCGCCAAGCCGCTGTTGACCCTTGGGGGGCGGACGCTGCTCGATCATGCGCTGGATCGGTTGCACGACGTGGGGGTCGAAACCGTGGCGGTCAATGGATTTTGGCAGGCGGACAAGGTCGCCGCCCATCTCGCCGCCCGCACCGATCCGCCGCGCACCGTTTTCAAACGCGAGTCCGTGCTTCTGGATACCGGCGGCGGGGTGCGCAACGCGCTGGACGTTCTCGGTCCCGATCCGTTCTATGTCATTAACGGCGATGCGCTTTGGCTGGACGGACCGACCTCGGCCCTGACCCGGCTGGCCCGAGCCTGGCGCGACGATGTCGACGCGGTGCTGTTGCTGCATCGTACCTGCCAGATTTTCGGGGAAGTCGGGTCCGGCGACTTCGCCCTGGATCCGATGGGCGTGCCGCGTCGCCGGCGAGAGCGCGAGATTGTTCCTTATTTATTTGCCGGGGTGCAACTGATGCACCCGCGTCTGATGGCGGACACGCCGGATGGTCCGTTCAGCACCAATCGGGTCTGGAATCGGGCGCTGGAGGCCGGGCGCCTGCGGGCGGTTGTGCATGACGGCCACTGGTTCCACCTCTCCACCCCGCCCGATCTGGCCGAGGCCGAGGACATCCTGCTGGCCCCGGTCACCTGGGATGCCGCGTGGCCTTGGCGATGACGACCGGGGCGTTGAATCTTTTTTCCATCCCCCCGCATGTCCCGTTCCTGGACGCTCTGGCCGCCGTGTGGCTGGCCCGCACCCCCGATCCGGTCGAGCGCGCTAACGGCATCATTTTGCTGCCGACCAAACGATCCGCCCGCTCGCTTGCCGAGGCATTTCTGCGCCTGTCCGACGGCGTGCCGCTTCTGCTGCCGCGCATCACCGCCTTGGGCGCGCTGGACGAGGCTCCGATGACGCTGGCTGGGGCACTCGATCTGCCGCCCGCCGTCGCGCCGATGCAGCGCCTGTCCGTGCTGACGCAGTTGATCCTGAAAATGAACGGCGCCAACGGTGCTCCGACCGGTGCCGATCGAGCGTGGCTGTTGGCGCAGGAACTCGCGACGCTGATGGATGAGGCCGAACGGGCCGAGATCGATCTGTCGCTGAAACTTCCCGATGCCGCCGACCCGGCCTTCGCCGAGCATTGGGCGGAAACGCTGAAGTTTCTGCATATCGTGACGGAATATTGGCCGGCTTGGCTGGCAGAGAACAGGTTGATCGATCCTGCGGCCAGACAGATTGCGCTGCTGAATGCCCAAGCCGAGGCTTGGCGTGCCGAGCCGCCGCCGCATCCCGTGCTGATCGCCGGCACCACTGCCGGGGTAAAAGCGGTGGCCCGTTTGCTGTCGGGTGTCGCTCGGATGCCGGGCGGGCAGGTGGTGTTCCCGGCGCTGGATATGGGCATGAACTCGGACGCCTGGGACGCCATCGAGGCATCGCATCCGCAGGCCGGTTTGCAGCGACTGCTCCATGGCCTCGGCGCCACGCGCGGCGATGTGCGACCCTGGCTCCCGGCGCCGACCGGTGCGGTGCCCGAGACCCGTTTCCCTCTCCTGTCCCGCGCCTTGCTGCCGGCCAAGGCGTTGTCGGCCTGGCGGCCGGTGGCGTTGCGGGCGGCGGCGTAGGTGGAAACGAGGAG
>JBAXFK010000049.1:0-21550 GCA_037139955.1 Rhodospirillales bacterium | reverse complement strand
TGGCGCCATCGGGTGCATGGCGGTGTTACTAACTATTTATGTTAAATTTGTCAAGCGGAGATGCCGCGTCCGGTCGATTGCCGATTATCCTACCGGGTTCGCCGGTTTGCTCGGCCATTGGCTGTCGTAAACCAATACCAGCACGCCGCAGACGATGGCCGCATCGCCGACGTTGAACACATACCAGGATATGTCACCCCAGCGCGTATCGGCATGCGCGTGGATGAAGTCCACCACCGCCCCGAAGCGCAATCGGTCGATGACATTGCCGATCGCGCCGCCCGCGATGGAGCCCAACGCGATCGCCACCATCCGGTTCTGTGCTCGCCATAACCAAACGCCGAGCGCGGCGACGACGGCAAGCGAGACTCCGGCGAGGAGGACGTGGCCCCAATCGCCGAAGCTGTTGAACAGCCCGAACGTGACGCCGCGGTTCCACACCATGGTGAAGTTCAGTACCGGCAGCACCGCGATTTGCCGGATGCTCGGCAGATCGAGGACGTTCAGCACCCACCACTTGGACGCTTGATCGGCGATTAGCACGGCCAGCCCGGACAGCACGCCGATGGGGACGAGCTGGCGGGTCATGGGCCTTCGCTCGCCGCGACGATCGCGAAAATCACCCCACCACCTCGATACACCGCAGGCAAAGGCCCGGATGTGCGGCGTGGGTTCCGACCTCGGGCAGCACTTTCCAGCAGCGCGCGCATTTTTCGCCCGGAGCCAGTGCCACGTCGGCGTGCTCTTCGCCGGTTCCCGCCACCGTATGCACGCCGGAGACGATGGCGACTTCCGCCCATTCGGCCTCGTTCAGCAACAGCGCTTCGTCCGGTGCCAGTTTCAGTGTCACCGCAGCCTGCAACGACGCCCCGATTGTCTTGGCGGCCCGAGCAGCTTCGATCGGGACGGTGATGCGGCGGCGCACAGCGCGGATGGTGTCCCATTTCGCTGCCAACGCATCGTCGCGCCATTCGTGCGGCAAATCCGGGAATAGCTGCAAATGCACGCTGTCGCTTTCGCCGAAACGGGCGGTCCAGGCTTCCTCGGCCGTGAAGCACAAGGCCGGGGCGAGCCAGATGGTCAGGCAGCGGTGCAACTGGTCCAGGACGGTCCTTACCGACCGCCGGCGCAGACTGGACGGTGCGTCGCAATAGACGGAGTCCTTTCGCACATCGAAATAGAATGCCGATAGGTCTGAGTTGCAGAAATTGTGCAGCACCGGATAAACGCCGGTCCAGTCGTAGCTTTCCGTTGCCGCCCTGATCCGTGCATCCAATTCGGTCAACCGATGCAATACCCAACGTTCCAGCTCCGGCATTTCGGACACCGGCACTTTTTCCGCGTCGGAGAAGCCGTCGAGGCTGCCCAAAACCCAGCGCAGCGTGTTGCGCAGGCGACGGTAGAGTTCCGATTGCTGTTTCAGGATTTCCGGCCCGATGCGCAGATCGTCGCTGGTGTCGGACGACATCACCCACAGGCGCAGAATGTCGGCGCCAAATTTATTGGCAACCTCGTCCGGAGCGGTCACATTGCCCACGGATTTCGACATTTTGCGGCCCTGCTCGTCGTTCACGAACCCATGCGTCAGCACGGCCTTGAACGGCGCCACACCGCGCGTGCCCACGGATTCTAGCAAGGACGAATGGAACCAACCGCGATGCTGATCCGACCCTTCCAAATATAGATCGGCCGGCCAGGGCAGGCCGCGGTCTTCCAGCACGAAGGCGTGGGTCGAACCGGACTCGAACCACACATCCACGATGTCCATCACTTGCTCGTAATCGTCCGGATTACGATCGTTGCCCAAAAAGCGGCTCGGCGGCGAGGAGTACCAGCTATCCGCGCCCTCTCGCGTGAAGGCGTCGACGATACGGGCCACAACTTCGGGGTCGCGCAGGGGTTGAGCGGTTGCCTTGTTCACGAACACCGCGATGGGGACGCCCCAGGCGCGCTGGCGGCTGATGCACCAGTCGGGCCGAGCGGCGACCATGGAGCCGATGCGGTTGCGGCCGGCGTCGGGGACAAATTGGGTGGCGTCGATCGCGGCCAAGGCTTTTTCCCGGATTTTCTCCGGGCCATCCATGCGGATGAACCACTGCGGCGTTGCGCGGAAAATCAACGGCGCGCGCGACCGCCAGGAATGCGGGTAGGAATGCACGATCTTACCGCGTGCGACGAGCGTGCCGGCAGCAGTGAGTTCCGCGCAGACGTGGTCGGCGACCTTGTAGACGTGCTCTCCTGCGAACAGTGGCACCCAGGGATTGAACGTGCCGTCGTCGCCGACCGTTTCCGGAATGTCCAGTTTGTGGGCGCGGCCGAGGTGAAAATCGTCCTCGCCATGGCCCGGCGCGATGTGGACAAAGCCGGTGCCGGCTTCGGTGGTGACAAAATCGGCGAGCAACAACGGTGTATCCTGCTCGTAGCCATGGTCGCGCAGCGGGTGGGCGCAGATGGTGCCCTCCAGCTCGGCACCTTTGAACAGGCGCACGATGTGGTGCCCGGCGATGCCGGTATCGGTGAGGAACTGGGGCAGCAAAGGCAGCGCGACCAGCAGTTTTTCCCCGACGCGTGCCAGGGATCCGTCGTTAACCGCGTCCACGTGGATCAGCGCATAATCGAACTCCGGCCCAGCCGCGACGGCGCGGTTGCCCGGCATGGTCCAGGGGGTGGTGGTCCAGATGACGACCGCAGCGCTTTCCATCCGGTGGTCGGTCGCCTTCACGATCGGAAAGCGCACCCAGATGGTGGTGGAGGTATGGTCGAGATACTCGATCTCCGCCTCCGCCAGCGCGGTTTTTTCCACCGGGGACCACATGATTGGCCGCAGCCCGCGATTGAGCGCGCCGTTCAGTAGGAATTTGCAGATTTCTTTAACGATCGCGCCCTCGGACGGCAGGTCCATCGTGGCGTAGCGCTGCTTGAAATCGCCTTCTACGCCAAGGCGCCGGAATTCCTTCGCCTGCACATCCATCCAATGCTGCGCATAAGCGCGGCATTCGGCGCGGAAATCCAGGATGGGGACCGCGTCCTTATCCTTCTTCTTGGCGCGGTACTCTTCTTCGATCTTCCATTCGATCGGCAGGCCGTGGCAGTCCCAGCCGGGGATGTAGTTGGCGTCGAAACCCGCCATCTGTCGCGTGCGGTTGATGACGTCCTTAAGGATTTTGTTCAGCGCATGCCCGATATGCAGATTGCCGTTCGCGTAGGGGGGGCCATCGTGCAGGATGAATTGCGGCTTGCCCTTGGCGGCGGCGCGCAGCTTGCCCCACAGGTCCATCGAGTCCCACCGCGCGAGGATCGCGGGTTCCTTCTTCGGCAGATCGCCGCGCATCGGGAACGGAGTCTGGGGCAGGAAGACGGTATCGCGATAGTCGCGTTTCGCGTCCACAGGTGCGTCGGTCATGGCAATTCCAGGCAGTACAGAGGGCAAAGCGAGGGGCGGGTCCCGGGGCTCAGAAAGCCGCCGGGCCTATAATTCGCGCCGGGTTGTACACGGTTGCCATGGGTAGGACTATCCGTTGTGCAATGCGGTGGGGTCAAGCCCGATCTGGACCGTTCGGGCCGGAGCGCGCATCGTAGCGGAGTCGGATCGGGGGAAACGAACATGCGGCTGGCAGGACGGGTAGCCATCGTCACGGGTGCAGCCGGCGGGATCGGCGGTGCCATCGCGCGGCGGTTCGCGGCCGAGGGTGCGGATGTGTGCCTCGCGGGTCGCAACGGCTGTGCCGAGACCGCAGCGCAGGTCGTGGCCGCCGGACGTAAAGCGTTGGATTTGAAGGTGGACGTGACCGACCGCCTCGCGCTGGTGGACATGGTCGGTCGGACGGTCGCTGCTTTCGGCAAAGTCGATATTTTGGTTACCGTCGCCGGTGTCGTTTCGGTCGGCAATGCAGAAACATTGGCCGAGGCCGAATGGGACCGCGTTGTCGCCATCAATATGAAGGGCGTGTTCTTCTCCTGTCAGGCGGTCATCCCAACCATGCGTAAAGCTGGTTACGGGCGCATTATCAATATCGGTTCCTTGCTGGCGAAGAACGGCGGCAATCCTCGGCCGTGGTTAAACCGAGCGGATCAGGAACGGGCAGGGAATGTTGCGTATGGGGCGGCGAAGGCCGGGGTGCATGCGATGACGATGTTCCTGGCGAAGGAATTGGCGGCGGACGGCATCACGGTGAATTGCGTGGCACCGGGGCCGATTGCCTCCGCCATGACAACGAACCTACCCGATAGTTTCAAAGCACTCCTACCCGTCGGGCGGCTCGGTCGCGGCGACGAGGTGGCCGATGCCGTCGCATATCTAGCGGGCGAGCAAGCCGGCTTCACGACCGGGGAAATTCTGGACGTGAACGGCGGCGCCTGGATCGATTGAACAACAGGAGAATACCTTGAGCGATCTGCACGACCTGGAAACCGCCGTTCAGACCTATTTCGATGGGCTGTACGAAGGCGACACCGCGAAACTCGGCAGCGTGTTTCACGATGTTTCGCATCTATTCAGCGTGACCGACGGCAAGCTGGACATTCTGCCGCGCGCGCAATGGTTCGAAATGGTGCGCAACCGGCAATCGGCGGCTAGCCGCGATTTGCCGCGCAACGATTGGGTCGTGCATATCGACCGGTCCAGCCCCTCGACAGCCTTCGTGAAGGTGAATTGCCAGATCCCGCCGCGATATTTCACGGATTATCTGACCTTTGCGAAACTGGCCGACGGTTGGAAAATCGTGTCGAAAACCTTCCACGCGGATGTTCGGGAATGATCTACGATTATATTATCGTCGGCGGTGGGTCGGCAGGTTCGGTTCTTGCCAATCGATTGTCCGCGCGGAGCAGCAACAAAGTGCTGCTGCTCGAAGCTGGGCAAGACACGCCGCATGGCAAAGTTCCCGCCGCCGTGCTGGATTCGTACCCAGGCACCGCATACCTGAACCCGGCCTATACCTGGAATAAGCTGAAGGTTACGACCGAGGTTATTTCCCATAATAACCCAACGGAGAAGCCGCCGCCGCTGCGCACCTACGAACAGGCGCGCATTCTGGGCGGCGGATCGTCGATCAACGGCCAACTTGCCAATCGCGGCGCGCCGTCCGACTACGACGAGTGGGAGGCCCGCGGCGCCGCAGGCTGGAACTGGGATGCGGTGCTGCCGTATTTCAAAAAAGTCGAGCGCGATATGGACTTCGAGGGTCCGTATCACGGCCGCGACGGCCGCATTCCCGTGCGCCGTATTTTTCCGGACCTATGGCCCGAACATGCGAAAGCGGTCGCGCAGGCTTTCAAGGAGGCCGGATGGGACTACATCCAGGACCAGAATGCGGAATGGAAAGACGGGTATTTTCCCATTACCATTTCCAACGCTTACGAGCGCCGGGTGTCGGCTGCGATCGGCTATCTCGACCCCGGTACGCGGCTGCGGGAAAATTTGACGATTTCCACCGATACGGTGGCGACCGGATTGATCTTCGAAGGCCATAGCTGTGTCGGTGTGAAAGCGACTGTTGGCGGTCGCACGCAGGAGTTTCGGGCGAAAGAAATAATCCTGTCGTCTGGCGCAATTCATTCGCCCGCGCATTTGATGCGGGCGGGAATCGGTCCTGCCGGGCATTTGCGCGACCTCGGCATCGATGTACGGGTGGCGCTTCCCGGTGTCGGGCAACGATTGCAGGATCATCCCGCAGCGGCGGTCGCGGCGTTCTTGAAGCCGCATGCACGTATTATTCACGACTATTCGCGGCGCCACATCTACACGGCGTTGCGCTATTCGTCGAACCTGCCGGGCATTCCGATCGGCGACATGATGACGGTGGTTACCAACAAAACATCGTGGCACCGCGTCGGAGAGCAAATCGGGTCGTTTATCGTCACCGTCTATAAGACCTACTCCGAAACCGGGGAGGTCAAGTTACGATCGGCCAGCGCGAACGACGAACCGTCTGTCGATTTCAATCTGTTGTCCGATCGACGCGACCTCGAACGGATGATGGATGGGATTCGTCGTTTCGGCGCGATGCATCTGACGCCGATCATGCAAACGGTGACCGACAACCCGTTCCCCGCCAGCTACAGCGACAAGGTTCGGCAGGTCGGTTTGCACAGCAAGAAGAACAAGTTCATCACCGATATATTGGGGCGTTTCCTCGACGGCCCCGCAGCCTTGCGGAAATACCTGATCGAGACGCTGGTGATGGAAGGCGTGACCCTGCACGATATGCTAACCGACGACGATGCGCTGGAACAATTCGCACGCAAAGCGTCGGTCGGGGTGTGGCACGCGTCGTGTACGTGTCGGATGGGCACAGACGACGATCCGATGGCGGTGACAAACAATGCCGGGCGGGTGCGCGGCGTCGATGGTTTGCGAGTGGTCGATGCGTCCATCTTCCCCGTCGTGCCTTGCGCCAACACCAATTTCCCGGTGTTGATGACGGCGGAGAAGATGGCGGATGCGATTTTGGCTGGGGCTTAGTCCTCGGTCCCCTTCGGCAATTTCCGTTCGGCGATTTTCGCCCAGAGCGCGACGCCGAAGGGGATCGCTTCATCGTTGAAGTTGTAGAGGTGGTTGTGCAACGCGGCACTCGGTCCATTGCCGATGCCGATATGTGCGCCCGGCACTTTTTCCATCATGAAGCTGAAATCTTCCGATCCCATGCCGGCCGGTGCATCGCGCCGAACCTTTTCCTCGCCCACCAATTCGGCGGCGACATCGCCCATCAGCAATGTTTCGTCGTCCGCCGCGACCATCGGTGCGAAAATCACCCGGAAATCCAGGGTCGCCGTGGCCCCGAAGCCGGCCGCGACGGCTTCGATCATCCGTCGCATATTGGTTTCGATCTGGGTCATGGTGTCGCGCTTCATCGTGCGTACCGTGCCGGCCATCGTCGCATGCTGAGGAATCACGTTGTAGGCGTCGCCGCTAGCAATCTTCGTGATGCTCAGTACGCCGGTATCGTTGGGCGAAATATTGCGAGATACGATTGATTGCAGAGCCGTGCCGATATGGCACGCGACCAACACGGGATCGATGCTTTGTTCCGGTCGTGCGCCGTGTGCGCCCTTGCCGGTTATTTCGATATCGAAGAACGCGCCGCCGGCCGAGCGGGTGCCGCTGCCGAGGGCGAATTGACCGATGGGCATGCCGGGACGGTTGTGCATGCCGTAGACGGCGTTGCAGGGAAAACGCTCGAACAAGCCGTCCTTCAACATGGCAAGCGCGCCGCCGGTGCCTTCTTCGGCCGGTTGGAAGATAAAATTGACAGTGCCGTTGAAATTGCGAGTCTCGGCCAGATATTTGGCAGCGCCCAGCAGCATCGTCGTGTGCCCATCGTGGCCGCAGGCGTGCATACGGCCGGGGTTCTGGCTGGCATACGGCACGTCGGTTTGTTCCAGCACCGGCAACGCGTCCATATCGGCGCGCAACCCGATCGAGGCTTCCCCGTTGCCATTGCGCAACACGCCGACCACGCCGGTCACGCCGACGCCGCGATGCACCTCGATGCCCCATTCTTCCAATTTGCGTGCCACGATGTCCGCCGTGCGCACTTCTTCCAACCCCAACTCGGGATGGGCATGAATGTCGCGGCGGATTTCCGTGAGTTCTGCGTGATGGCGGCGCACTTCGTCGATCGTTGTCATGCCTTTTATTCCCCAAAAATTTCGGCGTTATGCTGGCCGAGTTTCGGCGAGTCCCCATCGGGATGCGGCCGTTGCCGGTCGAAGGTTATCGGCAACCCGACAATTTTCAAACCGCTTTCCGGCAACACCCGCATCATATCCATCGCCTGCAACTGCTCGGTTTCCGCCAATTCGGCGATATTGTTGACAGGCGCCACGGGAACGCCTGCTTCGCCAATGATTCCCAACCATTCCACTCGCGTTTTGGTCGAGAGCACCGGTTGCATCAGGCCCACCAACGCGTCCCGGTTGCTGGCGCGCACAGGGCCACGGGAGAAGCGGGGGTCTTCTGCCCATTCCGGGTGTCCCATGCCGCGGGCCAGTTTTACGAACAAGCGATCGTTGCCGGCGGCGATGCAAATAGGGCGGTCGGCGGTTTCGAAGATTTGGTACGGTGCGAGCGTGGCACTCGCCGCGCCGTGCCGCTTGGGCAAGTTGCCGGTGTGGTTGTAGGCATTCAACGGCCCTTGCACCCACGCCACCGCGCTTTCGAACAACGATGCGTCCACGATGCAGCCGCGTCCCGTGGTTTCCCGTTGTTTTAGTGCTGCCAGCGCACCGATCACGCACCACATGCCCGTCGCGGTGTCGTTGATCGCGGGCGCGCAGAAGGTGGGCGGATCGTCCGGCCGCCCGGTCAGCGACACCACCGCGCCGTAGCATTGCAGCAACGGATCGAAACCGGGCGCCATTTTCAGCGGCCCGGCGAACCCGAATGCCCAGATCGAGCAATAAATCAGCTTCGGGTTCAGCGCTGTCATTATCTCCGGCCCGATACCGAAATCGTCCACGATGCCCGGTCGCAGGTTCTGTATCAGGATGTCGGCGTGTGCCGCGAGGGCCTTCAACTTCTCGACGTCCGCCGGATTTTTGATATCCAGCGTTACCGATCGTTTGCCGCGATTGTTGGTGTGGAAGCTTAATGAATCCCCATCGATGAACGGGGGGCCCCACATGCGGGCATCGTCGCCACCGTCGGGTTTTTCGACCTTGATGACGTCGGCGCCCATGTCCGCCATGATGACGCCGGCCAACGGCCCGGCCAATGCTTGTCCGATTTCAATGACGCGGACGCCGTCCAGCGGCCGGGTCATTGGGCGAGCCCGATGCGAGCGCGAAATTCTTCGTCGCGCAGATTGACCTCGCCGCCCGCCAGATCGTCGGCGGCGGGCGAACACAAATAGACGATCGCGGTCGCGGGCTGCGAAACCGGATACAAATTCTCCCGAGGGATTTGGCTAACCGCATTCACGCCGGACGCGCGAATAGTCACCTGCATGTCGGTGTCAGTTGTTCCGGGTTGAAAACCGAAAATGCGGATGCCCTTGTCGGCATTTTCTAGCGCTACGGCGCGGGTCAGCATGTGAACGCCGGCTTTCCCGGTGCAGTAGGCGCTCCATCCTTCCAACGGGCGGACGGCGGCGCCGGACGAAAGGTTGACGATCGTGCCGCCGCCGTTGGCGATCATATGCGGCAGCACGGCACGGATGCCGTAATACGCGCCAGCGAGGTTAATCTGAATGTTGCGCGCCCAGGCGACGGGATCGCTCTCGGCGACGGATGCGATGGGCTCGATCACGCCGGCATTGTTAATCAGGATATCGAGCCGGCCGAAACGCCCGACCGCTTCTGCGACCAGCGCCACGCACGCGTCGTAGTCCGACACGTCGCAGGCACGACCGGTTGCCACTCCCCCCGCCGCGACGATCGATTGGGCGACATCGCCCGCCAGTTTGCCGTCGCGCGCCGCACAGACGATGGTCGCCCCTTCTTGCGCCAAGGCGACGGCGGCGGCCGCCCCGATACCTCGGCTTGCGCCGGTGACGACGACGACTTTGCCCGTAAGATTGTCCATCGCGGATGCTCCTGTTTGCCCAAGCTTTACGGGACGCCCGCGTCCGGGGCAAACACTCCGGCGTCACACGGGAGAGAACACGATGCGCGTATCCATGAGCCTGCCCTGCCACGACTGGTCGCTATGCGGTCCCGCCGCGCGTCGGGCCGAGGATGACGGTTTCGATTCCGTACAAAGCAACGAACTGAAATACGACCCCTTCGCTCCATTGGCTTTCGCTGCGCTGGCTACCGAACGGGTGCAGTTGGTAACCTCGGTGGCGATCGCTTTTCCGCGCAGCCCGATGATTGTGGCGAACCAAGCGTGGGACCTGCACAAGCACTCCAAAGGCCGGTTCGTGGTGGGCCTGGGCAGTCAGGTAAAAGCCCATAACGAACGCCGCTTCAGCACCCCCTGGATCGCCCCCGCCGCCAGACTCGGGGAATACGTGGAATCGTTGCGGGCCATTTTTCGCTGCTGGGAGCATGGAGAAAAACTGTCTTACAAAGGGAAATATTATAATTTCTCGCTGATGACGCCCGAATTTTCGCCACCGGCGCAAGGGCTGCCATTGCCGCCCGTGGCGATGGCGGCGGTGGGGCCGTTGATGCTGAAAACCGCCGCCCGCGTGTCCGATAGCGTCCGCCTGCACAGCTTCGCGACGCGCAAATATCTGGAAGACGTCGTCCGTCCGCTGCTCGCCGCCGAACTGGCCGCGCACGGCAAATCGTTGGAGAATATCGAGATCACCGGCGGCGGCTTCATCGCCACAGGGCCAGACGAAGCGACAGTGCGAGAGGCCGCAGAAAAAGTACGCTATCGTGTGGCCTTTTATGGCTCCACCCCTGCATATCGCCCGGTTTTCGATCTGCACGGCCTCAGCGATTTGGGCATCAAACTTACCGATATGTCCAAGCAAGGCGCCTGGAATAAAATGGCGGCCGAAATTTCCGACGACGTCTTGGACCTATTCGTTGCTCGATCGACATACGAGGGCCTGCCCGAAGCGATCGCAAAACGTTACGGTGGCATCGTGGATACAGTGTCCATCGATTTCGCCCCTGGCACGGACACCGCGACACGGCGGGGCGTGGTGGATGCCATACGGAAAATTCCCGCCACCTTCCAGGGCTTCGCCGGACATTGACACGCTTGCTTCCGGCGCTGCTGGAACTGGGCCCGCTGGCGATCTTTTGGATTCTGCTGTGGACTGTAGATCTGAAAATTGCCATCGGCGTCGGTGTCGTCCTGCTGCTGGCCGACGCCGCGTTTCGCCGGTGGCGCGGAATGCCCATAACCAAGCTGTATATATTGTCCGGCGGCATGACGGTATTTTTCGGTGCGATCGACCTATGGGCGCAAACCCCATTTATGCTGAAATACGAAGACGTCATCACCAGCTTTGTTATCGCCGCAGTGCTGTTTTGGGGCGCACGCGGCCCAAAATCGATGGTCCAAGGTCTCGTCGAGCAACAACATGGCGACGTGTTTCGAGACGGCCCGGATATCCGGCTGTTCTTCAAATGCTTCACCCTACTCTGGGCCGTCTATTTCGTTCTGAAAGCCGCCGTATACCTTTGGCTCGGTGCCATCCTGCCGATCGAACAAGCGCTGACGGTCCGGCCCATCGTCGGCATGGTCAGCCTAGGCGCCATGATGCTGGCGAGTTGGAAAGCGCAGGTGCTGTTCGATTTCGGGGTGACACGGGGATGGTTGCCGAAAGTCCCCGAGGAATGCTGATTCAACCGACTGGAGCGTCGGACAATCTTTCGTAACAGGCCGCAACGGATGCTTTGGTAAGTCGAGCGGTGCCGGTGCTCTGGGTGGCGGCGGAGCCGGCGGCGATGCCCCATCCTAGGGCGTCGGCCGGCGCCGCGTCGCGCGAGAAGGCCAGTACCATGGATGCGAGGAAGGCATCGCCCGCACCCACCGCGCTACGGACCTCCCCTGGCAGCGCCTGCATTCGCACGACACCGTCCGGTGTTGCCAGCAGTGCGCCATCGGCGCCCAACGATACGGCGGCCATGCGGGTAGCGCCGGAGCGGACTAGGCGTAGGGCCTCGGCGTCCTGCGATGCCGCATCGGGCAAAGGGCGTCCGACGAGATGTTCCAATTCCCTTAGGCTCGGTTTGATCAAATACAAACCGCTGTGCAGCGCTGCGTCGAGTGCATTACCGGATGTGTCCAGAACGAACCGCATGCCGTGCTGTGCGGCAATACCGGCAACGGCGGCGTAAGTGTCGTCCGGCACCCCGCGCGGCAGACTGCCACTGGCGATCAACCAAGCGCCGTCCGTGCCGCCGATGGCATCGAGGGCGGCATTCAGTTCGGCGGTGGATATCGAGGGACCTTCCGGAACGAAACGATATTCCTGTTTCGAGGACTTGTCGTAAACCGTGAGGCTGACCCGCGTGTGTTCGGCAATCGGCAGGATGCGGGCAGGCACGGCGGCCTCGGTCAGGATGTTGGCGATCCAATCGCCGGTTGCGCCTCCGGCCAATACCAGCGCCAAGGTATCGCCGCCGAGTGCGTGGATGACGCGCGATACGTTGATGCCGCCGCCGCCTGCATCGACGTGTTCGTTCGCGGTTCTGATTTTATGGGTTGGCATCACAGATTCGGCAGTCGATGCGAGATCGATTGCGGGATTTAGGGTGAGTGTAACGATACGATTCGACATGCTGGGCTACCGGATCGGCGGGCGGAGTCCGGCCACGGTTATGCCGGGTGGGTCGAGTACTCGGGGTCCATCGTGCACGATCCGGCCTTTTTCTAGCTCGAAATGCTCCTCCTCCGGTTGCTCCAACGCCCCGGCGATGAAAGCGTCGGTGGTCGCAGGGGTGGGGACGGGGTCGGACATGACTGTCATTCCGTTGCGGCAGATGGGAATTCTATAGCACGCCTCGTTCGGGATCGCATCTGGCGTTCTGCGGGGCGCGCGGGCAGTATCGGCCTCTCCTGCCTGCCGATTTAGGACCGAACCATGACCGTTGACCCAAACATCGCCGCCGCCCTCAAAGGGGTGTCCACCGGCACCATCACGACAGTTTTGCTCAAGAAGGGGCTGCGGAATGTTTGGATGCGCGGCACACGCCCCGTGCGTGCCGGACAACCCCGCTTGCTGGGCCACGCCTTCACCCTGCGATTCGTCCCGGCGCGGGAGGATTTGGCGACCCCGGCATCGTGGTCGTCCCCGATATCGACCCGCACCGCTATCGAGGCGATGCCCGAAGGCTGCATCGCCGTCGCAGACGCGATGGGCGTGACCGATGCCGGCATTTTCGGCGATATTCTGTGTGCACGCATGGCCAAAAAGGGCGTGGCCGGCCTAGTAACCGACGGCGTGATGCGCGACATGGCAGGCGTGATCGGCACCGGATTGCCGGTGTGGTGCCAGGGCACCGCCGCACCGGCATCGGTCGCCGCGCTGACCTTCGTTAACTGGCAAGAACCGATCGGTTGCGGCGGCGTTGCGGTGTTCCCCGACGATTTGATCATGGTCGACGACGATGGTGCGGTGGTGATTCCCAAAGCCATGATCGGCGAAGTCTGCGCGGTGGCAGCCGATCAAGAAGCGTTGGAAGAGTGGATCATGGGCGAGGTGAACGGCGGCGCCGCGCTGCCCGGCCTGTATCCGCCGAATGCCGAGAACAAGGCGCGTTACGATGCCTGGAAGGCCGGGCGGTAGTTTCCGCTACATCTGAAACGACCTCCCGTTGGACCTGCGCATGCGGGCGGCGGGAGGGGTTTCACCCACCCCAATCCCCCAACCGCGGCGCGGCCTTCCGTATGTTCGGCCTGACCCCATCGAACGAAAGCGGAGACCCGGTCAATCGGTAATCCTCCCCCGGCACATCCTGCAAAATCCCCAGCGCTTGCGACTGCGGCTCGGCCAAAGCCTCGGGCAATGTATTGATCGGGGCGGCGGGGACGCCGACGGCTTCCAGGCGTTCGATCCACGTTGCCCGGGGCGCCAGCCGCAGGATTTCGCCCATCAGCACCACCAGAATGTTTTTGTTGCCGAGCCGAGCGCGATTGGTGGCGAAGCGCGGGTCCTCGGCCCATTCGGGCTTGCCCAAAGCGCCCGCCAGCTTCGCGAACAAGCGATCGTTGCCGCAGCAGATAATGAACGGGCCGTCGGAGCCGTCGAATGCCTCGTAGGGGACCAGCGCCGGATGGCCGGAGCGGTGTTTGTCTGGCATCCGCCCTTCGTTGATCCACATATCGCCGCGTTGGGCCGCCCAGACCAGCGCCGTTTCCAGCAGCGATGCCGTGACAATGCAGCCGCGACCCGTGGTGGCCCGGCGTTGCAACGCGGCCAGGGCGCCGATCGCGATCCACATGCCGGTGCCTTGGTCGCACACGGCGACCCCCATGCGCATGGGCGGATCGTCGGGGCCACCGTTGCAACTCGACAAGCCGCTATAGGCTTGAATCAACGGTTCGTAGCCCGGTTTCATCGCCATCGGGCCGGTGTGCCCGAAGGCGGAGATGGCGCAGTAGATCAGGTGCGGATGCCGTGCGGTCATGGCGGGGCCGTCGATTCCCAGGGCTTCGGGCGCGCCGGGGCGGAGGTTGTGGATCAGGATATCCGCCGTCGCTGCCAATTCGTCCAACGCGGCCTTGCCGGCTGTTGTTTTCAAATCCAGTGCTACAGACTGTTTATTTCGGTTAACTATGTGGAACGTCAACGCGTCGCCATGGCGAAAATCGGGGCCCATGCGGCGGGCGTCGTCGCCGCCGTCGGCACGCTCGATCTTCAGCACCTCGGCGCCGAGGTCGCCGAAAATGGCTCCGGCGAACGGTGCCGACAGCACCTGCCCCAATTCCAGAACCCGTATTCCTTTTAGCATCTGTTCCCTCCCGTCGCGGTCCGGGGCATCATGGCGCCGACGCAAGCCGGAGGAAACTATGAGCGATCTCCCCAAACGTATTTCTATCCACGAAGAAGGCCCGCGCGAGGGTTTTCAAATCGAGGCCGGCCCGATTTCCACCGCCGACAAGGTGGCGTTTTGCGAGGCACTCGCCGACACCGGCCTGCACGAGGTTCAGTGCGTGTCGTTCGTCGATGCCCGCCGCGTGCCCGGCATGGCCGACGCGATGGACGTTGCAAACGCCATCCGCCAGCGCCCGGACGTGCATTACACCGGCATCGCCCTGAACCTGCGCGGTTACGAGCGAGCGGTCGAAAGCCCGCTGCATATTCGCGGCGGATTGCAAATGAGCGCGTCCAACACGTTTTCGATGCATAATACCAACAAAAATAACGAACAGACGTTGCACGAGCAACGGCGCCAGATGGCGTTCTTTCGGGAAAAGGGGATTTCGGTCGATTCCGCCATCGTCATGACCGCGTTCGGCTGCAATTTCGAGGGCGCGATAGCGCCGGAAACGGTTCGCGATTGCGTCGGATCGTTGCTGGCGATCGCCGATGAGTTCGGCACGACCCTGGAACGCGTGCGGCTGGCCGATACGGTTGGCTGGGCATCGCCGTTGCAGGTGCAACGGGTGGTCGGCGTTGTCCGCGAAAAATGGCCCGATTTGCATTTGTCCTTGCATTTGCACGACACGCGCGGCACCGGGCTGGCCAACGCATTGATTGCGTTGCAGATGGGCATCGACGATTTCGATAGTTCCTGTGCCGGATTGGGCGGTTGTCCCTTCGCCGGACACAAAGGTGCAGCCGGCAATATCTGCACCGAGGATTTGGTGTTCATGGCCCACGAAATGGGCATCGAAACCGGTATCGACCTAGACGCGCTGATCGAGTGCGCTCGGATGGCCGAAACGATCGTCGGCCACGCGCTGCCCGGCAAAATTATGCACGGCGGCAGTTTGTCGAAATATCGGCAATGACTCCTGAAGCGTCCACCCCGATCGACCCGAAAGCACAGCAATGAACCAAGTCCTGATCGAAAAACGCGGCCATGTGCAATGGATCGCGATTAACCGCGAAGAACGCCGCAATGCGATGAACGACGCGGTAATTGCCGGTATCTCGGCCGGGTTCACGGCTGCGACCGCCGATCCCGATATCCGCGCGGTCGTGCTGACCGGTGTCGGGGATAAAGCCTTCTGCGCCGGGGCCGATCTGTCGTCCGGTTCGGGATCGTTCAAATACGATTATTCCAAAGTCGGTTTGAACTTCGTCCAATTGATGAAACAAGCCCGCGATCTGACCCTGCCGCTGATTGCCCGCGTCAACGGCCACGCCATGGCCGGCGGGATGGGCATGCTGGGCATGTGCGACATGGCGATTGCCACCGATACGGTGCGCTTCGGCATGCCGGAGGTGAAAGTCGGCATCTTCCCCATGCAGATCATGGCGGTGCTGCAACGTCTTATTCCATCCCGCAAGCTCTATGAAATGGCCCTGACCGGCGAACCCATTAGCGCCGCCGAGGCGTTGGAAATCGGCTTGCTCAATTACGTCGTGCCGGCTGCGGAACTGGATGCGAAAGTCGATTGGTTGTTGTCCCGTCTGCTGGATAAATCCCCGACCGCCATTCGTCGCGGCAAGTATGCCATGCGCACGACCGAGCAACTGAATTTCGATCAGGCTGGGGTGTTCATGGAGGCGCAGATCGGGACCTTGGCCTTGACCGAAGACGCGGCCGAGGGGCGCGCGGCCTTCATCGAAAAACGAGCGCCGCATTGGACCGGCCGATGACGGCCAGTGCCATGACCCAAAGCCCCTATCTCTTTCGCGCCGCCGATCATCCCTTGGCCCAGGCAAACGAGCGTCTGAAAGTGCGGGAAGCGCATTCCGGCTTCGGTATCGCGCTCCGCTATCAAGAACGCGCACCCGATCCCGACGCGGCGGAGGGCAATTGGTGCGAGACCGGGCATTCGATCTTCATCCTGTCCGGTCGCATTCAGTACCGTTTCGACGACCACACCGTCGAAGCCGGTCCGGGCGATATGCTGCACATTCCCGCCGGGCCGGACCACCGCCACAAGCCCAGTGTTCTCGGGCCGGATGTCGTGCGCTACGTCCTTACCGAATTCGGCTAGAAAATTCGCCGACGTTAACGATTTCTTAACGTTCGATAGGCAGCATGGTGGCAGGAGAAACCCGCCATGCTGACCCTCTCGATGCGAAACTGGTTTGGGCAGTCGTCCAAATCGACCGCCCGAATGTTGCTGGAGCCGGCTTTGGCTAGGTCGGCCGAGCCGCCGGCCGAAGTGTTGCCACCGTCGGAACCGGCGGTCGAGCAGGTGTGGCCGGCGGGGCGATTGGAAATAGCAGATGCGCTGTGGGGCAACGTATACCTTATTCCCGGCGGCGAGAACGAACTCCTGCGCCTCGCCAAGCCGCTCGGCCTATCCGCCGCCGCCAGCCTGTTGCTGCTCGGCGCCGGCAGCGGCGGGGCGGCATGCAGTTTGGTCACCGCGCTCGGGGTTTGGGTGAACGGGTTCGAGGCCGATGCCGGCCTTGTGGATGCGGCGAACCGTTATGTCGAGCAGGCCAACATGGGCAAACGGGCGCGGATCGATTTGTGGAACCCCGCCAATCCCACCTTCGCCCGCCATTACTACCACCATGCCTTGGCGCTGGAGCCGTTGTTGGGCAACCGGCCGGAGGGGGTTCTGGCGTCGATCTCGGCCGCGTTGAAGCCGGGTGGGCAGTTGATGATGACGGAACTCGTGGCAGATGCACCGCTCAACCCCGCCGATCCGCTGTTGGCGCAATGGGCGCGGCTGCGGCGGCGCGAGCCCAAATCTTTGCCGACCGAGATCGCCATCACCCGCGTCCTGGGCCGCCAAGGCTACGATGTGCGTATCGTCGAGGACGTGTCGCAGCGCTTCGTCCATCAGGGGATCATGGGCTGGCGACGCATGGTGCGCGCGTTGCAGGACAATAAGCCGGAGCGGCAAAAGGCGAGGTTGGTCGTGCATGAAGCCGAGATATGGCTGATCGAATTGCGTCTGTTCCGGGAAGGGCGACTGCGCCTGGTGCGTTGGCACGCCATCGGCGGCGGGCTTGCCTGATCGGCGCAAGCGTGTTTCAGAATTCCTTCGATCCAAGGGGGGAAAGACCGTAGCCATGTCCACCGATTATACCGTTGGCGACCTTGTCGCCGAGTTCCTGTCCGCGTGCGGCGTCACCACCGCGTTCGGCATCGCGTCCATCCATAATATTCCGATGCTCGACGCGATCGGCCGTCGCAACACGATCCGCTTCATGATGGCGCGCGGCGAACTGGGCGGCCTGCATATGGCCGATGGCTATGCTCGGGTGAATGGCGGGCTGGGGGTGTTCTTCTCCTCCACCGGGCCGGGTGCGGCAAACACAGTGGGCGGGTTGATCGAGGCACATTTCGCCCATTCCCCCGTGCTGCACATCACCGGTCACACCGCGACGAAATTCGCGGATCGGGAACTCGGCACTGTGCACGATCCGTACGACCAGTTGGGCATGATGAAATCGGTGGGTAAATCGGCGTATCGCATCCGGTCCGCCCAGCAGGCCATGGGCGTGCTGACGCGCGCCGCCGTGGATGCCCTAACGGCGCCGATGGGGCCGGTGAGCATCGAAATTCCCATCGACCTGCAACGTGCCAAGATTAACCGTCCGGGCGAGTTGGATAGTTTTGTGCTGCCGCTGCCGACACCGCGCATGCCGAGTGCGTCCGAGCTGGACGAGCTTGCGTCCCGCGTGTTGGCGGCGAAACGGCCGATGCTGTGGCTGGGCCACGGGGCTATCGCTGCGGGGGCAGAGGCGGCGAAACTGCTGGACCTCGGCTTCGGCATGGTTACAAGCTGGAACGGCCGAGCGACGGTGACCGAGGATCATCCGCAGAATTTGGGTGGATTGACCGGCAACGGGCTGCCGATTGTTGCCGATTTTTACAAGACGGTGGATCTTTGTCTGGTTGTCGGCAGTCGCCTGCGCGGGCAAGAGACGGGCGATTTCGGCATTCCCTTGCCGGAGAATTTGATCCAGATCGACACCGATCCGATGGCGAACGGCCGCACTTACGGCAACAAATTCTTTGTCTGCGGCGATTCTCGGGAGACGCTGAAAGGATTGCTGTCCCGGATCGAAGGCAAAATGGCGGTGCAACCCGGCTACACGCAGGAATTCGCTGCGCTCAAGGTCGCCGCGCAAAAAGAATTCATGACCACGCTCGGCGTCTATGGAACGTTCTCCAAGCAATTGCGCGACGTCATGCCGAAGGATGCCGTCTGGGCGCGCGATATCACCCAGAACAACACCACCTGGGGCAATCGGGTGTTCCCGCTGGCGGCGCCGAACTTGAACGTCTACCCGACCGGCGCGGGCATCGGGCAGGGCCTGTGCCTGGGTATCGGTGCTGCTGCGGCGGCGATGCAGAACAACGCCAAAACCGTGGTCATGAGCGGCGATGGCGGGTTTTATCTGAACATGGGCGAGCTGTGGACGGCCGTACAGGAAGATCTGGACATGGTCGTCATGGTGATGAACGACAACGGCTATGGCGTCATCAAGCGCATCCAAGATCACACCGCGCAGGGGCGTCGTTATTATGCCGATCTGCAAGGCCCGGCGCTGGAGAAACTCGCCGCTCTGTCCGACATCCCGTTCTTCAAGGTCGAACGGGCCGAGGATTTCGGCGCGGCGATGGCCAAAGCCCTCGCTATCAAGGGCCTAACCATGGTGGAGGTCGATATGACATCGGTCGGCGAATTCCCGCCCTATTACCCGTTCAATATCCGCCCCGGCGGCTGATCGATGGCGCATGCGGCGTTCGGTATCCTCGTTCTGCTCGCTCTGGCTTGGGCGCTGAGCGAGGACCGACGCCGCATCCACTGGCGCACCGTTATCGCCGGTGTTGGGCTGCAACTGGCACTCGCGGTGCTGCTGATCGGCGTGCCGCAGGCCAACAAAGCGTTGTTCTTGCTGAACGACGCGGCCGAGGCGCTGCATAAAGCGACCGAAATCGGCACTGCGTTCGTGTTCGGATATCTTGCCGGGCAGACGCTACCTTTCGCCGAGACCCATCCGGGCGCGAGCTTCATTCTGGCATTTCAGGCCCTGCCGCTGGTCCTGACTATTTCGGCGCTGGCATCGTTGCTGTTCCATTGGGGGATATTGCAGCGGATTACCGGCGCCTTCGCTTGGCTGCTGCGCCGTTCGATGGGTGTCGGCGGGCCGCTGGCCCTCGGTGCAGCGGTGCATGTCTTCGTTGGCATGGTGGAGGCACCATTGCTGGTGCGCCCGTACCTGGCGCGCATGCAACGGGGCGAATTATTCGCGCTGATGACCTGCGGCATGGCCGGGGTCGCCGGCACGGTGATGGCGATCTACGGCGCGTTCCTATCGGCGACCGTTCCGAATGCGCTGGGTAATATCTTGATCGCGTCGGTCGTCAGCACACCGGCCGGCCTCGCGGTTGCTGCCTTGATGGTGCCCTTCGGCCCGCCCGATTCAGCCGAAGCCCGTCTGGAAATTCACGACAAACCCGTCGGTGCGATGGATGCGCTGGTGAAGGGCACCATGGACGGTGTGCCCATCCTGGCGGCGATTGTCGCCACGTTGCTGGTCACCGTCGCGATGGTGGCGCTGCTGAACATGGGGCTCGCATTGCTGCCGCACTGGGACGGTTCGCCGGTCACCCTACAACGGCTGTTCGCGCTGCCGTTTCGTCCCGTCATGTGGCTGATCGGCGTGCCCTGGGCAGAGACCGATTTGGCCGCGTCGTTGATGGCAACGAAAACGGTGCTGAACGAATTCGTGGCCTATCTCGATTTTTCCCATGTGCTGCCGGACGTGCTGTCGCCGCGGAGTCGGATGATTTTGACCTATGCGCTGTGCGGATTTGCCAATTTCGGCAGCCTGGGGATTACGATCGGCGCGCTTGGTGCGATGGTGCCGGAACGACGGCATGAGATCGTGGCGCTGGGTATGCGATCGATCCTGTCCGGAACGGTCGCAACTTGCATGAGCGGGGCGGTGGCTGGGGCTTTGCTGTCGGGGTAGGGGGCTTAGAAAGCCCCGGCCCAACCGTCTCGCCGAGGATCGGACCCTGCTACCAGCATTCCGGTGTCCATAACCCGGATGGCCTCGACGCTGCACGGCCCCTCCAGCGCGCCGACGCGGTTCAGCCGGTGACCCAACCGCTCCAGCCCCGCCAGCACATCCGCGCCGAAGCCGGGTTCGATTGTCAGGCGCCCGTCGCCTTCGTGCGGCCAGTTGGCGCCTTGACCTTGTTGGATGGATGTCCAGCGCGGACCTTCCAGCGCGGTTTGCGGGTCGGCGCCCAGGTCCATCATCGACGTCAGTACTTGCAAATTGACCTGCACCTGATTGTCGGCGCCAGGGGTGCCCTCCACCGCCCACAGGCGGCCGTCCTTGAACACCATTGGCGCGTTCATCGTGTGGCGCACGCGCTTGCCGGGGACCAGCCGGTTGGCATGGCCGGGCGCGAGGTGCCAGTAAGCCATGCGGTTGTTCAGCAGCACGCCGGTGTCCCCGGCGGTGACGCCGGACCCGAAGCCGGAATTGATGCTCTGAATGCCCGACACCGCGTTGCCCGACCCATCGACGACGCAGAAATAGGTGGTATTCCCGTCCGGTTGTTCCGGCTCCGCCAGCTTAATATCCCCTGCTCGGTTTAGGTCGATCGAGGCCGCGACGGCGTCTGCGTAGGCATCCGATAGCAAGCGATCGAGCGGCACTGCGCCATGTCGGGGATCGGTGCCGTAACGTTCCCGGTCCTGGAAGGCGCGCTTCTTCGCTTCGACCAGCACATGGATTCGCTGCACCGGGTCCATCGCGGAGAGGTCGAAACGCTCGACGATTTTCAGCATTTGCAGATGGGTGAAGCCGGTGGAGTTCGGCGGGGTCTGGGTGACCCGGAAACCGCGATAGTCGATCGCGATGGGGTCCTGCACCTCGTGCCGGCATTCCGCCAGATCGTGCTCGTCGACCAGCACTCCGGCTTCCTTCATCCCGGCCGCTAGACGGTGCGCCAGCGGGCCGCGATAGAAGGTCTCGGCCCCATCGGCGGCGATTTCTTCCAGCGTGCGGGCAAGGTCGGTTTGCACGATGAGCGACGCAAAGGG